>CALBVR010000184.1 GCA_937969565.1 uncultured Acidimicrobiales bacterium
AGGTACCAATGGCCGAGCAGCATTGCGTCGCTCACGGCGCCGAGAAAGGCTGCTCCCACGACGATGCGGGCCACACCGAGCCAGGCGGGGTCGGCAGCGTCGATGCCCGCAGCGACGCATGCGATGAGGCCGAACATCGGAGGAATCAGATCGAGGATGGGCGGAAATTCCGGCGCGTCCTTGTCGAACCGCTGCTCTTCCTTGTCGATGCCCGTCATCTCGGCGACCCGCTGAGACCGCTTCTCGATCACGGCCCGCTGCCCGGCCACACCGGCGGAACGGCGGGCGTAGGAAACCCAGAGCGCCACCCCACTCGAGACGATCATCAACACGTTGGCGATGTCGCGGACGGGGATCCAGTGCGTGTAGAACGCGATCACGAGTGCGATCACACCGAAACTCATGAACGTGATGCGCTGCAACCAGCCGTAGCCGAGCCCGACCTCGCGGCGGCGCGTGGTGATCCACAGGAAGAAGAGACCACCGGCGGCCCATTGGATCATCACCGTTGCGGCGTCGAGGTCGATCACGCCCCAAAGGCTACGGCCGAACATCGCCAGCCCATCGCCCGAACGGGGCGACGACACCACCGAACCCAACGATTTTCCTAGGTGCCTGGCACCTAAGGCCCCGTTAGGTGCCAGGCACCTGAGAGGGACGAACTAACCATTGGGGGCCGCGTGGACGATACTTGAGACATGGCACGCCCAATCTGGACCGGCTCCATCAGCTTCGGACTGGTCAACATCCCAGTGAAACTGTTCAGCGCCGTACGGCGAAAGAACGTGCGGTTCAACCAGATCGACTCGAGAACCGGCTCGCGGATCAAGCAGAAGCGCGTCTCTGCGGCCGACGGCACCGAGGTCGACTACGAGGACATCGTCAAGGGGTTCGAACTGCCCGGCGGCGACTACGTCACCATCACCGAGGACGAACTTGCCGCCCTGGACCCCGACGCGGTCAAGACCATCGACCTCGAAGAATTCATCGAACTGGTCGACATCGATCCCGTCTTCTACGACACCGCGTATTACCTCGCACCGAGCCCCGACGCCCAGAAGCCCTACAAGCTGCTCGTCGCCGCCATGGAAGAGTCCGGTCGGGTCGGCATCGCTCGCTTCGTCATGCGGACCAAGCAGTACCTGGCCGCCATCCGGCCGGTCGACGGCAAGCTGATCCTCTCGACCATGGTCTATGCCGACGAGATTGTCGCCGCCTCCGAAGTCGAATTGTTCGACGGCCTGGGCGACGTCGAGGTCTCCGACAAGGAGATCGACATGGCCCGTCAATTGATCTCCTCCCTCGAGGCCGACTTCGAACCGGACAAGCACACCGACACCTACCGGCTTGCCGTGCTCGATCTGATCGATCGCAAGGCATCGGGTGAGGAAACGGTCGTCGTGGCCGCCGCCGACGAAGACACCGGCGGCACCGTCGTCGATCTCATGGCCGCACTCGAGGCCAGCGTGGCCGAAGCAAAGAACGCACGCTCCCGGCACCCGACCGCCAAGGCCGCGGCGGACGAAGACGCGCCCGCCAAGAAGAAGGCCACCGCCAAAAAGGCTCCGGCCAAGAAGAAGGCCACCGCGAAGAAGACCACCAAGAAGACGGCAGCAAAGAAGAAGGCCCCGGCCAAGAAGGCATCCTGACGCGATGCCCGAGACCGAAGCGGTACGCACCGAGGTCGGCGGCCGAGTGCTCAAGCTGACCAACCTGTCGAAGGTGCTGTACCCCATGGTCGGGTTCACGAAAGCCCAGGTCATCGAGTACTACGCACGGGTCGCTCCGGTGATGCTCCCGCACATCGCCGAGCGGGGGATCACCTTCAAACGCTGGCCGGACGGCGTGACCGCCGAACCGTTCTTCAACAAGCGGTGTCCCGGCCATCGACCGGACTGGCTCGGCACCTGCACCGGGCCCGGTGACAAGGGAAGGGGAATCGAGTACTGCTCGCTCGACGAACCCGCAGCGTTGGTTTGGGCGGCCAACCTCGCCGCCCTCGAGATCCATGCTCCGATGGCTCGATGCACCGACATCGAATCGCCGACCATGGTTGTGTTCGACCTGGACCCGGGCGAACCAGCGACGATCGAGGAGTGTGCCCAGGTGGCGCTGCAGATTCGTGACGTACTGGAGACCGTGGGGCTGGATGTTTGGGCGAAGACGTCGGGTTCCAAGGGCATGCAGTTGTACGTCCCCCTGAACACCCCACACGAACACGGACACGCCTCGGACTTTGCGCTGGCGGTCGCACAGTTGCTCGAGAAGCAACATCCGAAGTCGGTGACCTCGAACATGGCGAAGAAGGAACGGCCCGGCAAGGTGTTCATCGACTGGAGCCAGAACTCGCGGCACAAGACGACCATTGCGCCCTATTCCCTTCGCGGTCGGGACCGACCGACGGTGTCCACCCCGATCAGCTGGGATGAGGTGAGCGACGGAGCGAACGGCGAACCGCTCGTCTTCGAATCGCACGACGTGCTCGACCGGGTCGAGGAACACGGTGACCTGTTCGAGTCGACAAGCACGCTCGAGCAGCAGCTTCCGGCACCTCGTGGCTGATCCGGACTTCGCCGGCGGCGATTTCACCGACGAAGAATTCGCCGAGTACTTCGGCACGCCGGCGCGGCCCTCGACCGAACGACGCCGCGTTCCGCTGTGGGCGCGTTTGGCCGGGCTGATCGTGGCGCTTGCAATGATCGTCGGCAGCGGCAACTTTCTCCTCACTGAGATCCGTGACTTCGCCTCGTTGAACGACGCTCCGGCGATTCGCAACGCGGCCCTTGACCGGATCGCCGAATCCGAGTGGCGATGGCTGGCGGCGGAGGTGGTCATCGTCCCGATCGAGGAGCCGAGAGTCGGAGCGTTCGTCACCAACAACCCACCCGATGGCATCATCCAGATCGATCTCCGGCCATGGGGCCCGGATCGGCTGGATCGGCTGGTCGACCACGAGCTCGGGCATCTGCTCGACTTCGCAGTGTGGGGCGCAGCGTCGGCGGACGAGCGTCGGGGTGGGATCAGTAGCGAGGCATGGGCGGAGTGTGCTGCCGTCGATGCGGGCACCCGGGCCATCGACCTCAGCGAGGTCGTCGGTGAGTACCACTGCTACGCAGACGAACTCGTCGTGTACGAAGCACAGGTCGGCCAACTGGTCGAGGTGTGCGCTCGTTGGGGCGAGCGCGAGTGCCGCACCATCGGCCTCGGCGCCGACGGCGTCGACAACTAACAAAAGGGGCCTGGCACCTTTTCACCCAAAAGGTGCCAGGCCTCTTCGCGCCCCAATGGTGCCAGGCACGTTTGGGGTCCAATGGTGCCAGGCACGATTCGAAGGGGCGGGGGAGAGGGCCGACCGCTACGCTGCCCGCATGATTTCGCAGTTCGGATCGAACACGGCACTGTTGCTCATCGATGTGCAGGTCGGCGTCGACGTGCTCGAGCACTGGGGCGGCCCAACGGGGCGCCGAAACAACCCGGACGCCGAGATGGTGATGGCCGATCTGCTCGCCGCCTTCCGGGCGGCCGGTCGCACGGTCGCCTTCACTCGTCATGACTCCCGAGAGGCGGCGTCACCGCTCAAGTTCTCGCTCGACACCGGCGCACAGAAGCCCGGATTTGCACCAGCGGCTGGCGAGATCGTCGTCGAGAAGGACGTCAACAGCGGGTTCGTTGGCACCTCGCTCGAGCTACAACTCCGACGCGCTGGCATCGACCGGCTCGTCGTCGTCGGCTTCTTCACCAACATGTGCGTCGAGACGACCGTCCGGATGGCCGGCAACCTCGGCTTCGACACCTACCTCGTGCCCGATGCATGTGCCACGACCAACCGGGTCGGTCCCGACGGTGTCGACCACGACCCCGAACTCGTCCACCAGATGACGGTGGCGAACCTGCACGGGGAATTCTGCACGGCGATCTCGCCGGCAATCGCACACCGCCTGTTGACCGCCGATGACACGACGACCGAACGGGTGCAGGGCAATGAGTGAGACCAACACCTTCGGCGTGTCCTCGATGGCCGGAACACTCCGGCGGGTCGGCATGCGTCGCCCGGGCGCGATCCTCACCGCCGACAGCGAACGCTGGCACTACGCCGCACCGATCGATGCCGACGCGCTGGCCGCCCAGTATCACACGTTCGTCGACCTGATCGCCGCATCCGGCGCCGAGATCGTCTGGTTCCCCGACGCCGACGACGATCTTGCCGACTCGGTCTTCACCTACGACCCGTCGTTCGTCGTTCCCGGCGGTGCCGTCATCATGTCGCCCGGCAAACCGCTCCGCGTCGGCGAGGCGGACCTCCATCGACGCTTCTACGAGGTCAACCAGATTCCCGTCCTCGGCGCCATCGAACCGCCCGGACTGATCGAAGGCGGCGACTGCTACTGGCTGGACGATCACACCATCGCCGTCGGCCGCGGGTTCCGCACCAACCAGGCCGGCATCGACCAGCTGGCCGAAATCCTCGAACCCACAGCCATCGATGTCCTGGCCTACGACCTGCCGTACCTCCACGGACCCGAGGCCTGCCTCCACCTCATGTCGGTCGTCAGCCCCCTGGACACGGACCTTGCGCTCGTTCACGCCCCGCTCGTTCCGACGGCGCTGTATCAGGAGATGCAGAACCGGGGCTGGGAACTGCTCCACGCACCCGCCGAGGAGTTCGAAGCCAGCCTCGGCCTGAACCTCAATGTGTTGGCCACCGGACCTCGCAACCTTCTGGCGATCGACGGATTCCCCGGCACCGTCGCGCTCATGCGCGACGCCGGATGCACGGTGACGCTCTTCGACGCCGACCGGCTGTGCATTCCGTGCGAGGGCGGGCCCACCTGTCTGACCCGTCCGTTGTTGCGGACGTAGGAGTGCAACGGCCGATCCTGCTCGTTCTGCTTGCGGATCTCTGGTGGGGGATCAGCGCGCTCTATTGGCGGGAGCTCGACAGCATCGATCCCGTCGACCAGCTCGCATGGCGGATCCTGCTGGGGGTGGCCGTGCTCGGCGGCTGGTGGGCGTCTCGTCGCCGGTGGCCGTTCCGGGGGATGACCCGCCGCAAGTGGGTCTACGGCCTCCTCGGCACGGTGTGCATCACCATGAACTGGGCGGTCTTCCTGTGGGCGGTCTCCAACGATCAGGCGGTCGGTGCGGCGCTCGGGTACTTCCTCAGTCCGGTGCTGTCGGTGGTCATCGCCGTGGTGGCGCTCGGTGAACGGCTGGATCGCCTTCAACAGGCCGCGGTGGCGCTTGCGGCCGGCGGCCTCGTCTGGCTGGTTGTGCTCCAGGGCGGCGTGCCGGCGGTGGCGCTCGCACTCGGCGTTTCCTTCGCCATCTACGGCTACGTTCGCAAAACCGGACCCTGGGACGCCGTCGACGGGCTGACGATGGAGATGGCCGCAGTCGCCCCGTTCGCTGCCGTGTTTCTGTTGATCCGCGGGATCGACACCTCCGTGTCGGTGGGAGGCGACGATCGAGCGATCACGTGGCTCCTGTTGTCCTTCGCCGGGTTGGCGACAGCGATGCCGCTGATCCTCTTCGCGAACGCCGCCCGGAAGGCGCCCCTCGCGGTCGTCGGCCTGTTGCAATACGTCGTGCCCGTCGCCCAGTTCCTCGTCGGCTGGCTCGTCTTCGCAGAGTCGGTGCCGGCCACACGATTCGTCGGCTTCGGCCTGGTGTGGGCGGCGCTCGCCTGTGTGATCGTCAACGAGCTCCAGCAGCAACGCCGGATCAGAGCGACCAATCGATCGGCTCCAGCCCAGCTTCCTCGAGAAGGCTATTCGTACGACTGAACGGGCGGCTCCCGAAGAACCCGCGGTGGGCCGAAAGCGGCGACGGGTGAGGTGACTCCACGATCGAATGTCGGCTGGTGTCGATGAACTCGCGTTTGCGTCGCGCCGAGCTGCCCCACAACACGAAGACGACTCGCTGCGGCTTTGCATTGACCGCGCGGATGACTTCATCCGTGAAGGTCTCCCAACCGCGCTTCTGATGCGAGGCCGCCTCGTGAGCCCGAACGGTCAACGTGGCGTTGAGCAGCAGCACACCCTGCCGCGCCCACGATTCGAGGTTGCCGTGGTCGGGACGAGGCAGACCGAGATCCGACTCGAGTTCCTTGTGGATGTTCTGGAGCGACGGCGGCGTCTTCACACCGTGTTGCACCGAGAACGACAAGCCGTGGGCCTGACCGGGTCCGTGATACGGATCCTGCCCGAGGATCAGCACGCGGGTCTGCGCATACGGGGTCAGATGGAGGGCGGCGAAGACATCGTCATGGGGAGGGAAGACGGACCCCGCCGCTCGTTCGTCCGCGACGAACTGCTGGAGTTGTGCCCAGTAGGGCTTCTCGAACTCCTCCCGCAGAATCGGGTTCCAGTCGGTGGTCGGCGCCATGGCCGAAACCTACCGTTGCGGACACCACAGGTTCCATCCCGCTTGGTGAGAAGACCCCACTTGGTGAGAAGACGCAGCGCGCTCGGCAGGTAGGGTTTGCGAATGGCACTCACACTCTCCACCGCCCGTTCCGCACCCGCCGCCGCCGAGCTCGTTGGCATCGGCATCTTCAAGGGCGCGGATCTTCCCGAGAACCTGCCGAGCGCAGTCCTCGAGAGTCGCGGATTCGACGGAAGCCTCGGCAAGACGATGATCGTCGAGACGGCCAATGGCCTCCGTGCCGCTGTCGGGCTCGGCCCCGCCGACGACTTCACCGCCAATTCGCTGCGCCGCGCCGGCGCCGGATTCGCTCGGGCCACCCGTCGACACAAGCAGGTGGCGCTCTCGCTCATCGCCGATGCCGCGAA
>CALBVR010000185.1 GCA_937969565.1 uncultured Acidimicrobiales bacterium
GCGTGAACTGGCTCGACAGCGCGTAGACGAGGTGCAGCGTGAATCGGGCAAACGCCGCCACCGAACCGGAGATGTCGGCGACCACCATGATCTCCGGCTTTTTCGGCCGCGGGTTCTTGAACTTCGGCTCCGCCGGAACGCCGCCGTAGGAAAGCGACGTACGGATCGTGTGGCGAAAATCGAGCGGACCCTTGCGACCCCGGCGACGCTTGCGAGCCAGACGCACCGCCAGCTTGCGGGTGAGCGGGTAGATGGCCTTGCGCAGGTTGGCCATCTCTTCCCGGCTGGCGTGCATGAAGTCCACGTCTTCCGGAAGCGGCTTTCGCAGGGTCTTCGCCATCGCTTCGACGCCACGGTCGGCCACGAGACGACGACGGATCTCCGCCTCGATCTCCTTCTTCAACGCGTCGATGCGGTCCTTGTACTCGTCGCGCTGCAGCCGCTGCTCGAACTGGGACATGTCCTCTTCGGACTCGTCCTGTTGCTGTTGCATCAGCTTTTCGAGCACGCCGTCGAGGTCGAGGTTCCGCAGCGTTCGATACAGGTAGTAGGTGCCGCCAACCGGCCGACCCGGTTCCATGCCGGCGTAGCGACGCACCGATTCGCGGGCCATCGACCGCATCATGTTGGCGTCGCCGTTCATGAGTGCGTTGTAGAGCATCTCGGCGAGCTCTTCGGGCGTCATCCCCTTGTTGGAGCCACCCTGCCCCTCGTTGCCCTCGCCGCCCTGACCACGGTTCGCACCGTCTTCGTCCTCGTCGTCCTCGAACGGGTCGTCGGTCAGTTCCGAATCGAGCACGTACTCCTCACCGCGAAGCGAGAAGTAGACGTCGAAGACGATCTCAAAGGCCTTCCAATGCGAATTGTTCTTCACCAGGGTGGCGGCAAGCGCGTACTTGAGCGCCACCCGATCCTCGAGCGGAATGTGCTGCACGGCCTCCATCGCGTCGAGGTTCTCCGTGAGGCTGACCGGAAGGCCAGCGTTACGGAGCTCGACGATGAACCCGGTGAGCAGGTCGAGGAGCGGCGATTCAGCCGCTGTAGGAGTCGGCATTCGCGTTCATGTCCTTCACGGCCTTCTCGATGTCGGTCCGGTACTTGAGGAGGATGTTGACGGTGTCGGTCGCGGTTTCCGCATCGATCTGGTCGATGCCCAACAGCACGAGCGTGCGGGCCCAGTCGATCGTCTCCGACACCGATGGGTGCTTCTTCAGCTCCAGCTGACGGATCGAACGCACGACGCGGGCGACCTGGTTGGCGAGATGCTCGGTGATGCCGGGCACGCGGGTCAGCACGATCTCCTTCTCGCGATCCATGTCCGGATAGTCGAGGTGGAGGTAGAGGCAGCGGCGCTTGAGCGCTTCCGACAGTTCCCGGGTGTTGTTCGACGTGAGGAACACCAGCGGAATCTGCTTGGCGGTGACCGTGCCGAGCTCGGGGATCGACACCTGGTACTCGGAGAGGATCTCCAGGAGCAGCGCCTCGGTCTCGATCTCCACGCGGTCGACCTCGTCGATCAGGAGCACGACCGGGTCATCGGCACGAATCGCTTCGAGCAACGGACGGGTGAGGAGGAACTCGTCGGAGAAGATGTCGTCCTCGAGCTCACTCCAATCCGACTCGCCGCTGCGATCGGCCTGGATGCGAAGCAGCTGCTTCTTGTAGTTCCACTCGTACAGCGCCTTGGCCTCGTCCAGCCCTTCGTAGCACTGGAGACGAATGAGGCGGGCTCCGCTCATCTCGGCAACGGACTTGGCGAGCTGCGTCTTGCCCGTGCCGGCCGGCCCCTCGATGAGAATCGGCTTCTCGAGCCGATCCGCCAGGTGCACGATGCCCGCAATGGCATCGTCGGCCAGGTAGTCGACGGACGACAGCTTGTCGCGAACGTCGCCGACACTTTCAAAGCGATGATCCATGGGTGCAGGGTATCGGGTCGATCTACCGCCCAGTAACTTCAGCGGGCATCGCTCACCGCCGCAGGTTGGGGTCTTCCTGTGTCACGCGGGTTCGCACCGTGAAGACCGAGTCGCCCGACAGCACGCCGCCACGGCCGAACAGTCGACCGAACTCCCAGTTCGACAGGCCGAGCTCGGGCCGGTTGAGCGCGTACTGCCCGTCGACCCAGCGAGTGAATCCGTCGCCGACGAACGGCGCATCGACGGTGGCGAAGAACGAGTCGATCTCGCTTGCCGTCTCGGACACGATCGACGCCGTGAATCGGGGTGAGAGGTCGTTGAAGAGCCGCACCGCATGGTCCATGTCGTCGACGATCGCGAGCGTGACCTCGGGCGAGTCCTCCCACTCCCATTCGTTGCCGAGATCGTCCCAGCCGAGCGTGCTCGTGCGCGGTTCAGCGACCACGCCCTCAGCCCGACCGATGCCGGCCGTTTCGAACCACTGCTCGGGGATGTGGGCGGTCTGCTCGGCAAGGACATGCAGCTTCGGCTCGGCGTTGCGACGCTCACCGGCGGCGGCGAGGCCATCCAGGAACCGTGGGACGAGCTCGGCGGCGCGACTTGCCGGGATGCAGCACGTGTTGAGCGTGTTGCAGACCTTCCGGTCGAGACTGTTGGTGACCACCGCTTCGAAGCGTTCAGGATCTGCGGTTTCACCGGCCACGATCCACGCGCCGCCCGTGCCATGCAGGCTCACGGAAAGACCGGCCTGGCGAGCCACGGCACCCAGCTGGGCAACAGCCGGACCGCTCCCTCGGGCCACGGCAAGGGCCAGCCGCTCGTCGGAGAACATCGCATGACCGGCAGCCCGCGACGGCGAGTCGACGAGGCTGGCTGCGCCATCAGGCAGCCCGGCTTCGGCCAACGCCGGATCGAGCGCGTGCTCGACGATGGCACGAGCCGTGCCCAACGCGTCGGAACCGATGCGGAAGACCACCGTGTTGCCGCTTCGCAACACGCCCGTGGCGTCCGCGAAGACATTTGGGCGACCCTCGAAGACGAATCCGACGACGCCGAGCCCACTGCGGATCTGATCCACCCGCCAACCGTCGTGTTGCTGTGAGTCGACGATCTGGCCCCGGCCGGACGGCTGGTGGGCCCATCCCTCGAGGCCGGCAATCATGTCCGAGCGCATCTTGTCGGTGAGCTCCAGCCGCGTCGTGCTGCGGCCGCGCTCCCGGGCGGCGGCGATGTCCGCCTCGTTCGCTGCGGCAATCGCGGCGAAGGACGCATCGCTGGCCAGCCGCTGCGCAAACGCCTGGTAGAACGCGGAGATCGACGCATCCGACACGCTGCCCATCGCGGAGAAGGCGGTCGACGCCCGGCCGACCGCGTCTTGAGCGACCGTCCAGTCAGCCGATGGGATGTGGATGAGGTCTCCCGTGGTCTGCACCACCACCAGATGGTCGCCCGGCGCAAAGGCCGAGGCGAGATCTTCAGAGACGGTGGCAACCCGGTTGCCGCCGTACACGATCGGCATGCCCGCAGTCAGCTCGTTCAGCTCACTCATGGCCATGCACGGTAGTGGGTCCACAACCCAACTAGCGTGGCCGGAATGACAGAAAAGGGGCGGTCCGGTCGCTCTGCCTCGGCGCTTGTCGCGCTCGGCATCATGTTCTCCCGGGTCTCCGGGCTGGTCCGTGAGGCCGTCTTCGGCGCATTTCTCGGCGTCGGCGGTGCCGCAGACGCCTTCACGATGGCCACGCGTGTCCCCAACGTGCTGCAGATGCTGCTGGGTGAGGGAACCCTTTCCGCCTCGTTCATTCCCGTCTACTCGTCCGAACTCGAACGGGACGAGGAGGAAGCAGGCCGTATCGCCGGTGCTGTCGCAGCGCTGCTGGCCCTCGTCGCCGCCACCATCGTCATCTTCAGCTGGATCTTCGCCCCACAGATCGCCGGCATCATGGGACGAGGATTCACCGATGAGGGTCGGGCGCTCACCACGACGCTCATGCGCATCATCTTCCCGTCTGCGGGCATGCTCGTGCTCTCCGCCTGGTGCCTTGGGATTCTCAACAGCCATCGCCAGTTCTTCCTGTCCTACGTGGCTCCGGTGCTCTGGAACATCGCGCAGATCGGGGCCGTGGTCGGCGCGGCGCTGTTCTTCGGGGTGGCAGACGTGGCCGACGGCGTGGATCTCTCCGACCCGGACGCAAATGTCGGCGCGCTCGGCGACATCGCCACGGTTGCGGCGTGGGGCTTCTTCGTCGGTTCGGCGCTGCAGTTCCTCGTGCAGGTGCCCAACGTTCGCAAGCTCACCACCGGGCTCAAGATCCGGCTCGATCTCAAGCGCAAGGGTCTCCGCCAGGTCGTAAGCCGCTTCGGCGGTGCCGTCCTCGGCCGCGGTGTCATCCAGATCTCTGCGCTGATGGACACCTTCCTGGCCGGCCTGCTCGTCACTGGAGCGGTCACTGCGCTCGGCAAGGCCCAAGTGCTCTACATCCTGCCGATCAGCCTCTTTGCCGTGAGCATCGCTGCCGCTGAACTCCCGGTGTTGTCCCGGCTCACCGACCTCGACGAGATCCGCGACCGGGCCCAGGCCGGCTTCCAACGCATCACCTTCTTCGTCGCGTTCACCTCGCTCGCCTACATCCTCCTCGGCGACAAGATCGTCGGCACGCTCTACGAGCGAGGGCAGTTCAACAGCGACGACACGCTGCTCATCTGGTTCGCGCTCGGCGCCTACGCCCTCGGCCTGCTGCCGTCTGCGCTCTCCCGCCTGTCGCAGAATGCGCTCTGGTCGCAGGGCGACACCGCCGGACCCGCCCGGGTGGCCCTCGTCCGCGTGATCATCGCCATCGCCATCGCCGCCGGCGTCATGCGCTGGTTCGACCAGATCGGCACCGCCGACATCCGAGACGCCCTGCCCACCCTGTACGACCGGGGGGAGCTCAACACCGAGCTCCGCATCGGCGCCGCCGGCATCACCTTCGGCTCGGCTGTCGCCGCATGGGTCGAGGCGATCCTCCTCTGGTTCATGGCGCGCGACGCTGTGCCGGGCATCTCGCCGCTACGGCCACTCAAGCCGCTGCTGCCCTCGATCGCCGCTGCCGCGGTCGTCGCCATCCTCTTCCGGTTCGGCACCGATGACCTCTGGCCACCGCTCGCCGCACTGCTCTCGGTCGGGTTCGCCGGCCTCGCCTACGTCGGCGTGGCCTGGCTCCGAGGCGTCGAGGAAACGAACCTCGTGCTCGTCGGCCCGCTCAAGCGTTACAGAATCCAGTAGGACCACCCGAGAAACCACGACACAAGGGCAATTCGGGAACTACGATTCGGACATGATCAATACGCTCCGGAAGTGGTGGAAGTACCTGACAGCTCGCGCAGATGCCGAGTTCGACAAGAACGCCGACCCGAAGATTCAGCTCGAGCAGGCCATCCGGGACGCCAAGGAGCAGCACCAGCGTCTGAAGGAACAGGCCGCCAACGTCATTGCGCACCAGAAGCAGACCGAAATGCGCCTCGACAAGGCCATGGTCGAGATGGAAAAGCTCACCTCGAACGCCCGTCAGGCCGTGATGATGGCCGACGAGGCCGTCCAACGAGGCGACGAGACCAAAGCAATCGAATACACGAACGCCGCGGAAGCATTCGCCCAGCGCCTGATCGCCGTCGAGACCGAGGTCGAGGACCTGAAGGCCCTCCACCTGCAGGCCACCGAATCTGCGAACGAGGCAAAGAACGCCGTCAACCAGAACTCGGCGTCGTTGCAGACCAAACTGGCCGAACGCCAGAAGCTCCTCAGCCAGCTCGACCAGGCCAAGATGAAGGAGCAGATGAACGACGCGATGAGCTCGCTCGGCGAGACCGTCGGTCGAGACACTCCATCGCTCGACGAGGTCCGCTCCAAGATCGAGGGTCGTCTGGCCAAGGCCCAGGCCGCCGGCGACCTCGCCGACTCCTCCATGGAAGGCCGCATGGCCGAGATCGAGGCCGCGTCGCGCAACGTGCAGGCGAAGGCCCGCCTCGAGGAGCTGAAGAGCCAGCTGGGTGTCGGTTCCACCGAGACCGCTGCGCCGACCACGGCCCCCGAGACCGGCGGCACCACCGCCACGGCCGGGGGCTGAAACCACGATGACCCCGGAGCAGGCGAAGGCGCTGCGCGAGTCCGCCACCAACATCATCGCCCACGAGAAGAGCCTCGAGAACGACAAGGCGAAGCTCGAGGCCGAACTGGAGAAGGTGTCGCGCAACGCCCGCCAGGCCGTCATGATGGCCGAGGAGGCCACGCAAGCCGGCGAGGCCGACAAGGCTGCGGCGTTCGGTGAGTCGGCCGAGGCGCTCGCCACGCACATCGTGGGCATCGAGCAGCAGATCGCCGCCATCGACATCGAACTCATCGAAGCCCGTCAGGCCTCGGAAGAAGCGAAGTCGATGGCGTCCGACTCTGCGCTCAAGACGGCGCAGATGCAGGCCAAGGGCGCCGAGGTCCGAGCCGAGTTCGAAGCAGCCAAGATGACCGAGGCCAGCCTCGACACCACCGGCACACCGTCGTACGACGAGGTGAAGGGCAAAATCAACGATCAGCTGGCCCGGGCCGAAGCCGAAGCCGAACTGGCCGAAGCCGACGGGGTGTCCGCTGTGTCCTCCGCAACCGCGATGGTCGAGAAGGCCGCGCTGGACGCAAAGGCGGCCGCACGGTTGGCCGAGATCAAATCCTCGATGGGCATCGCCTCGCCGGAGCCGACGGAGGACGCAATGGACGAGGAGCCCGACGAGGCGTAATACTACGCTCTGTGGTGGAGCGGCCTCATCGAACCTTCGGACGTGCACGTAGCGCATGCATATTCGCGTTCGCGTTCCTGTTCGGTGGTTTCTCACCGGCTGCCGCCCAGAACGATGACACCGGCGTCGTCGTCGACGGCAGCCAAGCGCAAGTCACCGTCGTCGCCAGCGGCGAGATCACCCTCGGGCCTCCGGCACCCGGCAGCGTGCCCGACTGGCCCTATGTGTGCGTGTGGGCGGAGGCGTTCGCCGACACCGAGGTGATCCTCGGCCGCACAATCCGACCGATCCCCGGCCACCGATACTGGCTCGGCTGCACGCCGACCCGAGACGGCGTTCCCGCCATCGGGCAGTTCGTCGTGTACGACCCGCTCGATCCCGTGCCAGGTGTCGACGCCATCACCTCGATCGAGCTCGCCGAAGTGGCCCGAGCCGTCCTCGACCCCACTCCCCTGCCCGTGGGCGTCAGCCCGGCAGACCTGCAGATCACCGGCGTCGAGAGCTTCCTGTGGCCGGACGGGGCGACCGAATCCGTCCAGCAGACCGCATCGGCGAACGGTCTCGCCGTGACCGCGGAAGCCCGCTGGTCCCACACCGTCTTCGACATGGACGAGCCGGGCGTCGAACCAATCGTGTGCGAGGCGAAGGTCGAGTGGGTTCCGGGAACCGATGCCTCCCCGTGCAGCCACACGTACCTCTCGGAAGGCGAGGGCCGGACGATCACCGCAACGAGCCATTGGGACTTCGTCTGGTGGGACAACGCCGCCCAACCGATTCCCGTGTTCGTCGAAACCGTTGTCCTGGTCGAAGAGCTCGTCATCGACGTCGTTGACCTTGAAGCCGTGATCACGGCCCGCCGCTGACTCAGGCGAGCACAACCAGATCGTCGACGTGGACCACCACGCCGACATGGTCGGGAAGATCGGCGCTGCTGACCCGAGCGATGCCCTTGGCGAACACCTCTCCGGTGGGATCGGCCACCTCGATCGGATCGCGCCGGTCGAACTCGCCGACCGCAGCGACGACGCCGGCAGCGAGCAGCGACCGACCGCCCTGCTCGAGTGCGTTCCGCGCTCCCTCGTCCACCGTGAGCGTCGCGACCGATGGCATGGCGAAACCGATCCACACCTTGCGGGCGGAGAGCTTGGTGGGCCGTGGCACGACCGACGTGCCCACACCAGGGGTTCCGGCAACTGCGGCGGAGATCACGTCGGCCCGGTCCGCCTGGGCAATCACCGTCCGCACGCCGCTCCACGCAGCGATCCGGGCGGCCGTGAGCTTCGACGCCATCCCACCCGAACCGCGGACGGTACCGCTGGCACCGGCAACCTCGAGCAGCTGCCGGTCGAATTCGACGATCTCCTCGATGAGCGACGCAGTCGGATCGTGACGGGGATCAGCGGTGAGGACGCCTTCGGTGTCGGTCAGCAGGACGAGCACTTCGGCAGACACCAACGAGGCGACCAACGCAGCAATACGGTCGTTGTCGCCGAAGCGAATCTCCTCATCGGTCACCGCATCGTTCTCGTTCACCACGGGGACCACGTCCAGCTCCAACAGCCGGCTCAGGGTGGCTCGGGCGTGCAGGTACTGCCGACGATCGCCAAAGTTGTGCGGTGCCAGCAGGATCTGTCCACTGCGCAGTCCGTGCCGCTTGAGCGCAGCCGACCAGGTGCGGTGCAGCACCGGATGCCCAACCGAAGAGGCTGCCTGCAACGTGACGGCGTCGCTCGGACGATCGGTGGCGTCCATGCCCAGCTCTGGGAGACCGGCAGCAATCGCCCCGGACGTGACCAGCACGACCCGATGTCCGGCCGAACGAAGGTCGGCGACGCCTGCAGCGACGCGCTCGATGGCCTTCTCGTCGATCTGACCGGATGCATCGGTGAGCGACGAGGTGCCGACTTTGACCACCGCAGTGGTCACACGCCCTCTTCCTCGTACTCGAAGGCCAGGTCGCCGATGTGCACCAGGTCGCCCTCCTTCGCTCCGGCCTTTCGCAGCGCCTTGTTCACACCAAGCGATTCGAGCCGCCGATGTGCGTGTTCGAGCGCCGCCGGATCGGTGAGATCCGAGAGGCGGACCGCCTTGAGCGCAGGGCGTCCGAGCACCTCGTAGGCATTCTCGCCGATGCGCTCGACGCTGATCGTCTCGGCCAACGGCCGATGGATGACGAATTCGGTGGCCGCATCCTCGGCCTCCGCAGCACGGGCAATGCGCACGGTGTCGGCCATCTGGCCGACCAGTTCGTTGATTCCGGTGCCATCGACCGACGAGATCACAAGACCGTCGTAGGAGACATCAGGCCCGGCGATGTCGGCCCGCGATGCCACCACGATCCGGGGGCGTTCAAGAAGGTCGGGCTGGTACTCACCCAACTCGTGCAAGAGCGCCCGCTCCTGTTCGATCGGATCGACGCCGTCCCACGAGGCCAGGTCGAGCAGCAGCACCAGCACGCGGGCGCGCTCAACGTGACGGAGGAACTGATGGCCGAGACCCTTGCCGTCGGCCGCACCCTCGATGAGGCCGGGGATGTCGGCGACGACCATCTCGAAGTTCTCTTCCTCGATGCGAACGACGCCGAGATTGGGCACCAACGTCGTGAAGGGATAGTTGGCGATCTTCGGCTTGGCCCGCGAAATGCGACTGATCAGCGTGCTCTTGCCCACGTTGGGGAACCCCACGAGCGCCACATCGGCCACGAGCTTGAGTTCGAGACGGAGCCAACGCTCCTCGCCCTCTTCACCCTGTTCAGCGAACGCCGGGGCGCGACGCTTGTTGGAGAGGAAACGGGCATTGCCCTTGCCACCCTCGCCGCCGGCAGCAGCCCGCCACCGATCGCCATGATTCGCCAGATCGGCGAGGAGGTTGCCGTCGAAGTCGTACACCGACGTTCCCTCGGGAACGGGCACGATCAGATCGTCGGCCGACGCACCGTGCTTCTTCGCTCCGCTGCCGTGCTTGCCGTGGGAGCCTTTGCGGTGCGGGTGATCCCGGAACGAGATCAGCGACGCGGTGTTGTGGTCGGCGACGAGCCAAATGCTCCCGCCGTTGCCACCATCACCGCCGTCGGGGCCGCCCTTCGAGACATGTGCCTCGCGACGAAAGGAGACGCATCCTGCGCCTCCATTTCCGCCTTCGACATTCAGATTGCACTCGTCGACGAAATTGCTCATTCGCCGAGCCCGGCTTCGATCAGTCCGTGAGGATGTCGACCAGCTTGCGGCCATGCCGCGAGCCGAACTTCACGACACCGTCGCTGAGAGCGAACAGGGTGTCATCGCCACCACGGCCCACGTTGAGGCCGGGATGGAACTTCGTGCCCCGCTGGCGAACGAGAATCGAGCCGGCGGTGACCTGGCCACCGTCGTACACCTTCACGCCGAGGCGCTGTGCGTTTGAATCGCGGCCGTTCCGTGTGGAACCGCCACCCTTGGTCTTCGACATGGTGTCTCCTCTTCCCCGTCAGCTGGCCTTGATCGAGGTGATCTCGATCTTGCTCAGCGCCTGACGATGGCCCCAGCGCTTGCGCTGGTTGGACTTGTTCTTGTAGGTGAACCCGTTGATCTTCTTGCCACGGGTGTCTTCGAGAACCTTGAAACCGACCGAAGCCTTGGAGAGCTGGTCGGGCGTGGCGAGAACGGTCCCACCATCAACGAGCAGGATGGGGGTCAGCGAGTCGTCGGCGCCTTCAGCGAGACGATTGACTTCGAGGACCTGGCCCTGCTCCACGCGGTACTGGCGACCGCCGGTCTTGATCACGGCATACATGTTGCCAACCTTACCGTCACGCGGTCTGGGTTCCGACCCTCAGTTCCCGGAAGGGCACACCCTTGTCGGCCGATGGCTCACGCGGGAGCCCGAGCACCCGGTCGCCGATGATGTTTCGCTGTACCTCGTCCGTGCCGCCGGCGATGCCCGCCTGGAAGCTGTTGAGCACCCGGAGGTGCATCGCTTCGGCCTCGTCACCCTCGAGCTCCCAGGCGGTCGCCTCCGTGCCCATGACGTTCTGAGCGATCTCCCGGAAGTACCAGAAGATCTGCGATCCGAACAGCTTGCCGAGCGATCCGCCCGGCCCGGGCGCCTTGCCGGCCTTCATCTCCGCCCGAGCGCGCATGGCGACCATCGCCTTGGTGGTCTCCATCGCGTAGAGCTTCATGAGCTGGTCGCGCACGACCGGATCGCCGATGCGGCCGTTCTTCACGGCGATGTCCTTCAGCGTGGCGTAGTTCGGCTGGCGGAGGCTGCCGCCACCCATCGAACCGATGGCCACCCGCTCGTACATGAGCATGGCCGTGGCCTGGTTCCAGCCGTTGTTGAGCTCACCGAGGAGGTTCTCCTTCGGAACGCGCATGTCCGTGAAGAACACCTCGTTGAAGTGCGTGCCGCCGTCGATCTGATGAATCGGCCGAATTTCAACGCCTGGAGCCCGCATGTCGACGATGAACATCGAGATACCGGCGTGCTTGACGACGTCAGGGTTGGTTCGGGCAATCAGCACGCCGAAATCGGACTTGTGGGCGAGCGTGGTCCACACCTTCTGGCCGTTGATGATCCACTCGTCGCCGTCGAGCTCGGCCTTCGTCTGCAGGCTGGCGACGTCGGAGCCGGCGCCGGGCTCGGAGAACATCTGACACCACATCGTCGCACCCGAGATGTTGTCCGGCATGTAGGTCCGCTTCTGCTCCTCGGTGCCGAAGTCGTTGAGCACCGGCAGACACATGCCCTGGGAGATGACGTACTCACTGTCCGGGCTGCCGAACTTGGCCTTCTCGGCCCGCCAGATCCGGTCGTGATCCCGACTGAGGCCGGCGCCGCCGTACGCCTCGTCGAACACGATGCCGCCGAGGCCGGCCTCAGCCGCCTGTGCCAGGAACGCCTTCGCTCCGCCGACGCCGCCGGAGGTGTCGGCGGACTCGAGAAACTCCCGACATTGGGCGGTGAACGCCTCTGCATCCGCCTCGGAAAGTGTCGCGCTGTCACTCATGTGGAACATGCCCCCGTCGATCGAAAAACTGTATGACTCCATACAGTATGGCGGACAACGGTTGGGTTTGCCGTACCGCACCCGATGACGGATGATTTGGCCGGGTCACGGAGGCTGTTTTGGATTCTGAAACTCAGACACCGGACATCCCCGTCGGGGTCGTCACGGTCATGTTCACCGATGTGGTCGGCTCGACGCGCCTGTGGGCGGCCGACGTCGAGGGCACATCACGATCCCTCGTCATCCACGACGACATCGTCCGCGGCGCCATGGAACGCCATGGCGGCTACGTCTTCGGCACCGCCGGCGACAGCTTCCGGGGCGCCTTCGAGCGCCCCCAGGACGCCGTGACCGCATCGGTCGAGGTCCAACGCCGGCTCGCCGAGGCCGACTGGGGCGACGGCCCACAGCTCACCATCCGCATCGGTCTGCACTCCGGCCGCGTCACGAGCCGCGACGGCGACTACTTCGGTCCCGTCCCCAACACTGCATCACGTATCGAAGCACTCGGGCACGGCGGGCAGATCCTCATGAGCGACCCGGTGCGCGTCGGCATCGAGACGCCAACGACATGGCTCGGCGAGCACCGCCTGCGAGACGTACCCGAACCGATGGCCATCCACCAGGTGGGTACCGACCCTTTCCCGCCGCTGCGCGTCATCGACCCCTCGCTCTCGACGCTGCCGAACGCCGGCGCACCGATCATCGGGCGTGATCGGGAAATGGCGCAGGTCCGCGGCCTCATCGACAACTCTGCGCTCATCACACTCACCGGCATCGGTGGTTGTGGCAAGACCAAGCTCGCACTCGAAATCGCCTACCAGGAACTGCCCAGCCGTCCCGGTGGCTGCTACTTCGCCGACCTCTCCGCTGTCGCTGACGGCGCCGAGCTTCCGGCCGCGCTCGCCCGCGCCGTTCGACTCACCACCAGCGGCGCCGACACCCTCGGTCAGATCGTCGACCACCTCGCCCCCCGATCGGCGTTGTTGATCCTCGACAACTGTGAGCACATTCTCGACGAATGCGCGAGCTTTGCCGAGCAGCTCATGGCCCGCGGCAGTTCCACCGTGCTCCTCGCCACGAGCCGCCAGCGGCTCGACGTGCCGGGCGAACACGCCATCGCGGTACCGCCGCTCGAACAGGACGCGAACGGTGCCGCCGTTCAGCTGTTCCTCGAGCGGGCGGCCGAGGCGAACCCGAGCGTGGAACTCGATGGCGCCGACCGGTCCGTGATCGCTGAGATCTGCGGCCACCTCGACGGCATGCCACTCGCCATCGAGCTCGCCGCTGCCCGAGTCGCCATTCTCAATCCGAAGGAAATCCTCTCCCGCATGGAGGACCGCTTCCGGCTGCTGTCCGGCGGACGCGGCCGCAACAAGCGACGCACCCTCCAAGCCACGCTCGACTGGAGCTACGACCTCCTCGACGACGACGAGAAGGACTTCTTCCGGCGCTGCGGCACGTTCGTCGGTACGTTCGACCTGCCGGCGGCGATCGCCATCTCCGGATTCGACGAGTACCTGGCGATGGACCTCCTCCAGTCGCTCGTGAACAAGTCACTCATCTCCGCCGAGGAGACCGGAGGCCAGAGCCGTTTCCGGCTGCTCGAAACGGTTCGTATCTACGCCGGCGAACAGCTCGACCGCTCGGGCACCGTCGCAGAGGCCCGCGACGAGCACCTCGTCCACTATCACCGTTTGGTGACCACGTCCGAATGGTCCGAAGCGTGCGACCTCGATCGCAGCTACCGGCTCAGCGCCGAATGGTCGAACGTGGCCTCCGCCCTCGAATGGGCTGCTGCCAAGGACGACTGGCACGCCGCGACCGAGATGGCCTTCGGTTGCCAGGGCATGTGGGAAACACAGATCACGGCAACGGAGGGCCACCGCTGGCTCAGCCAGATCATGCCCAACATTCCGCCGGAGCTGACCGACGCGACCGAGGGCCTCCGCTTCTCCCACGCGCAGATTGTGATGCAGCTCGACGACTTCGAACGCGCACGACAGATCTTCTCCGAAATCACCGAGATGGAATCGCCGAACCAGCAGGCGCAGGCACTCGGAATCATGGCGTTCGTCGTCAACCGTCAGGGCATCGACCAGTCCGAGGCCTTCCTCGCCCGCGCCAACGAGCTCATCGGGGGCGGCGACGTGGGCCCCGGAGCCCGATGCTCTGCGCTGTGGACCAGCGGCATTCTCAAGATGTACGCCGCCGACTTCGACGCCGCGCTTCCCGACTACGAGGCAGCACATGCCGCGTCGCTCCAGATCGGCCGCCGTACCTCGCACGTCATCTTCACCGGCCTCTCGCTCGCCAGCGCCCAGATCCTCACCGGACGCCCGCAGGCCGCGATCGAGACGCTCGACAGCAACGACTGGTCGAAGTCCGTCTGGGACTCCTCCCCCATCATCCGGGCCATGGCGCTGATCGACCTCGGACGGGTGAACGATGCCGCCGAGCTGGTCATCTCGTACGGGCAGGAAGCCCTGCTCGGCCGGCTCAGCCGCATGGCGAACGACGCGCTGCTCGGGCTCGCCGGTCTGGCACTGCACCGCGGTGAACACGACCATGCATGGGCGTTGCTCGAACAGGCAACCGTGCCCCGCAGCCCGGCCACCATCGGCTTGGCCGAAGGCCTCGCGGACCGGCTCGGGAAGGGCAAGCGGCTCCGAGACATGCACCGGAACCGTCTCGTGCCGCTCGCCAGCCTCGACGCCTCCGCCGCCCTCCAGGACGAACTCACTCGGCTCTCCAGCGAGCGCGCCGCCTAGTACGGTCGCCCAGATGGATCCCCGCACACCGGTCCTCGTCGGCGTCGCCCAACACACCGCCGCAACCACACCGAACGAGCCGGTCGAAATGATGGCTGCGGTCGCACGCGCCGCTCTGGACGACGCCGACCCCCGCCTGCTCGACCGCTTGGGAGCGATACGGGTGATTCGGGGCATCAACCCGTACAACGACCCGGGCCGCCTCGTCGCCGACGCCCTCGGCCTCGCCGGCGTGAGCACCGGCCTCACGCAGCATGGCGGGCAGGAGGCCTTCGACCTCGTCACCGCGACGGCCATCGACATCGCGAATGGCCACCTCGACGCCGCGCTCGTGTGCGGCGCCGAAACCATGCGCACGCGCCGCAAAGACAAATCGGCGGGGATTCGAAGCACGTACCTGCCCGAACTGGAAGACGCCGCCCCCGACACCTCGTACGGCTCCACGGCCCCCTACTGGGATGAGCTGGACACGGCCGCACGAACGAATGTCGCCGTGAACTTCTACGCGATGGCCGAGACCGCTCGACGACATCGCAACCGCGAATCCCCTGAAGCACATCGGGCACGAATCAGCGAGCTGTGGGCTGCTGCCGCGGCCGTCGCCGCCCACAACGAACACGCCGTGCTCCGGTCCGCACCCAACGCTGAAGAGATCGGCACGCCCAGCGATGCGAATCGCATGGTCGCCGATCCGTACCCGAAGCTGATGACGAGCAACGTGAACGTGGACATGGCCGCCGCCGTCGTGATCTGTTCCGCCGAAGCCGCGTCGGCTGCCGGGATCCCCGATGATCGCTGGGTCTTCCCCCTCGCTGCCTCCGGCGCATACGACCACTGGCAAACCCGGACCCGCTGGGACCTCGACCGCTCGCCGGCCATGGGGATCGCCGGCCGGAGTCTGTTGACGCACCTCGACACGGAGATCGACGCGTTCGATCACGTCGACCTCTACTCATGCTTTCCCATCGCCATTCAGGTGGCACAGGAAGAGCTCGGCCAAACGGCAGGAGCACCGTTCACGATCACCGGCGGACTCACCTTCAACGGCGGTCCGTTCAACACCTATTGCCTCCATCCGCTCGTGACCGCCGTGCATCGAATCCGCGAAACCGGCGGGAGCGCCTTTCTCAGCGGCAACGGCGGCTTCTTCACGAAACACGCCTTCCTGGCGCTCGGCTCCGCCCCAACCGACGGGCCGTTCGAGCAGCTCCGACCACAAGACGCGGTCGACGCGCTGCCCTCCCGACCACTCACGACGGAGTCACCGGCCACTGGTGTGCTCGAGGCCTACACCACCGTGTTCGGCCGGGACGGCAGCCCCGATCACTCGATCGCCGCCGTCCTCGCCACGGACGGGAGCCGGAGTTGGGCGCGCATGTTCGACCCCGCCGACATCGAACAGCTCCGGACCTGCGACGCCGTCTCCGAACCGGTACGCCTCGAAACCGCCGACGGACCGATCCCCACAGCCCAGCTCGCCTGACAGGAGCCAGACCCATGGCCAAATCCGAAACCCATTGGCACCCCGGCCACGTCGCCGCACGCACGCCGGACAAACCCGCCGTGATCATGGCCGAGACGGGCGAAACGATGACCTACGGCGAGCTCGACGCCATGGCGAACCGGCTCGCCAACTGGCTGCGCAGCGTGGGCCTCGAACGCGGCGACCACGTTGCGTTCTGCCTCGAGAACCGCACCGAGTTCCTGGCGATCATGTGGGGCTGCCACTACGCCGGCCTCTACTACACGGCAATCAGCTCTCGACTCAACGACGACGAGCTCGCCTACATCATCAACAACTGCGGCGCCGGCGCCTACATCACGTCGCCACACAAGGCGTCCTCGGCGATCAACATCATCGAGCGGACACCCGACGTTCGGGCACGGCTCAGTGTCGGCGGGGCATTCGATGGACATGCGGACTTCGCCGAGACGATGGCTGAACAATCGAGCGAGCCACTCCCCGACCGCCGGGAAGCCAACGACATGCTCTACTCATCGGGCACGACCGGACACCCGAAGGGCGTGAAGCACCCGGCCCCCGACGAACCGCTCGGCACCGGCGAGGCCGTTCTCCGGCTCGGCCAAATGCTCTTCGGCTTTCGCGAAGACGCCGTCTACCTGTCCCCCGGCCCGCTCTATCACGCCGCCCCACTCCGCTTCTGCCGCTCCATGTTGCGCGTCGGTGGCACGGTCGTCGTGATGAAGAAGTACGACAGCGCTGCGGCTCTACGGGCCATCGAGCGCTACAAGGTGACCACCAGCCAGTGGGTCCCGACCATGTTCGTTCGGATGCTCAAGCTCGACGAGGCCGAACGCAGCGCCCACGACGTTTCCAGCCTCGAATGCGCCGTGCATGCTGCGGCGCCGTGCCCCGTGCCGGTGAAGCAGGCGATGATCGAATGGTGGGGACCCGTGATCCACGAGTACTACGCCGGAACCGAGGGCAACGGCTTCGTCTACTGCAACAGCGAAGATTGGCTGGCCCACCCCGGGACGGTCGGACGCGCCGTCACCGGCGTGCTGCACATCGTCGACGACGGCGGCACCGAACTGCCGGTCGGCGAGGAAGGTGGCGTGTACTTCTCCGATGGCTCCACGTTCGAGTACCACGGCGACGAAGAGAAGACGGCGTCCTCCCGGCTCCCGAACGGTTGGAGCACGCTCGGCGACATCGGCCGCCTGGACGAGGACGGCTTCCTCTACCTCACCGACCGCAAGGCGTTCATGATCATCTCGGGCGGCGTGAACATCTACCCCCAGGAAGCCGAGAACGCACTCACCATGCACCCCGCGGTGTTCGACGTGGCCGTCTTCGGCGTGCCGAATGACGAGTTCGGCGAAGAGGTGAAGGCGGTCGTCCAACCCGTCGAGATGCCGACGGACGACGAGGCGGCCGAGAAGCTCGAACGCGAACTCATCGCGTTCTGCCGCGACCAGCTGGCCGATCTCAAGTGCCCGCGTTCGATCGATTTCCGGCCCGAACTCCCTCGCCACCCCACGGGCAAGCTCTACAAACGGCTCCTCAAAGACGAATACGTCAAAGCCGCGGGTTGATGGACCTCGAGTTCGTCGACGCCGTTCTCCTCCTCGTCGGAGGCGCCTTCGCCGGCGCAGTCAACGCGATGGCCGGAGGCGGCTCGATGCTGACCGTGCCCCTCCTCGTACTCGCCGGCGTGCCCGGTGTGGCCGCAAACGGTTCGAACCGGGTCGGGATCCTCACATCCAACATCACGTCGTACCTGAGCTTCCGCCGCGAAGGCGTGTCGGTTGACCTTTCTCAACTCGTTCCGATCATTCCACCGGCACTTGCGGGCTCGATGGTCGGTGCCTTCGGGATCTCCGAGCTCACCGACGAGAGCTTCGAACGGGCCTTCGGGCTCCTCATGATCCCGCTCATCATCCTCACCATTCGCAA
Source organism: uncultured Acidimicrobiales bacterium (assembly GCA_937969565.1). Lineage (GTDB taxonomy): Bacteria > Actinomycetota > Acidimicrobiia > Acidimicrobiales > SHLQ01 > SHLQ01. The sequence goes on from CALBVR010000185.1 coordinate 17,857, forward strand.
ACCACGGGTGAACACCGACGCCTCGCCGTGGCCCATCGCCGTCACGACTGCCGTGTTCTTCGTCATCGGGATCTACGCCGGCGCCGTCCAGGCCGGCGTCGGCCTGGTGCTGTTGGCCGCACTCAGCCGGTCCGGGCTCGACCTCGTGACCGCCAACGTCGTCAAGGTCATCTTCACCCTGTGCGCCACGCTGATCGCACTTCCCATCTTCATCGCACAAGGCAACGTCCGTTGGGGACCGGCCATCGTGCTCGCAATCGGCCTGAGCGTCGGGGGCTGGATCGGGGCGAAGTTCGCGGTTCGAGGCGGCGAACGTTGGATCCGGGCCGTCATGATTGTCGCAGCGCTGGCACTCGCCGGCCGACTGATCGGACTGTACTGATGCCATCCCCCGACGCACTCATCGCCGGCGCACGACCCGCCGTCTTCTGGAGCGACCGTCCCGATGCACCGGTGGCCGCGGAGCCGCTCCAGGGTGCTGTCGATGCGGACCTCCTCATCATCGGCGCGGGCTTCACCGGATTGTGGGCGGCGCTGGAGGCCGCCGAGGCGGACCCGGGCCGCCGCATCGTCGTCCTCGAAGCCGAAGTCGCCGGGTTCGGCGCGTCCAGCCGCAACGGCGGCTTCTGTGAGGCGTCCCTGACCCATGGACTGTGGAACGGGCTCAACCACTGGCCAGACGAGATCGACACGCTGCTCGAGATGGGTCGAACCAACCTCGCCGAGCTGGTCGACAGCCTGGACCGACTCCGCATCGACGCCGAGGTGGAAGCGACCGGCCAGCTCCACCTGGCGGTCGCGCCATGGCAGGTTGACGACCTCCACGAGCTCCACGAGCTCAGCGCTCAGCACGGCGAGGCCGGACGGTTCCTCGACCAGGACGCCGTACGCCAGGAAATCCACTCGCCCACATACCTCGCCGGCCTCCATGAACCCGACGCTGCCGTGATGGTGCATCCCGCCCGACTCGCGTGGGGACTGCGCCGGGCGTGCCTCGACGCGGGCGTCACATTTCACGACCACAGCCGGGTGGAGGACATCAACGAGTCCGCTCACCGACTGCAGGCAGACACCGCCGCCGGCCACGTCACCGCAGATCGGGTGCTCGTCGCAACGAACGCCTGGGCCGAACCGGTCCGATCGATCCGCCGCCACGTCATTCCCATCTACGACCACGTGCTCATGACCGAGCCGCTGTCGGACGAGCAGATGGCGTCGATCGGGTGGGAGGGGCGGCAGGGGCTGGCCGACTCCGGCAACCAGTTCCACTACTACCGGCTCACCTCGGACAACCGGATCCTCTGGGGCGGCTGGGACGCGAACTACCACAAGAACAACGGCATGGGTCCCGCCGTGGAGCGACGCACCGAGTCGCACGTGCTTCTCGCCGGTCACTTCTTCGAGACCTTCCCACAACTCGACGGCCTCGGCTTCTCCCACCGGTGGGCCGGCCCGATCGGCACCACCTCCAAGTTCACGGCGGCCTTCGGTCAGCGACACGACGGGCGACTCGCCTGGGTTGCCGGCTACACGGGGCTCGGCGTCGGCGCCTCCCGATGGGGCGCCCGGGTCGGTCTCGACCTCGTCGACGGCCAGACCACAGAGCGCACCGAACTCGCCATGGTGCGCAAGAAACCACTCCCCTTCCCGCCCGAACCATTGCGGTACCCGATCGTGCAATTCACCCGCCGGCAAATCGCCAAGGCCGACCAGAACAACGGCGAGCCCGGGCCATGGCTGCGGCTGCTCGACCGCTTCGGGATCGGCTTCGATTCCTGACGCATTCGGACCGCCGTTTCCGCCCCGACCAGCCCACACTGGAAGGCATGACCGACGTCGCGTCCACCCCCCGGGACACCCCAGAATTCACCGGCGATCTCGCCCTCGCTGCCTTCAGCGACGCTGGGCCCTGGCAGGTCGTCCCCGAAGAACTCGAGTGGCGTCGACGGGTGGACACGATCCGCTCCGTCGTGCAACGTCAGGTGCCGTCGCTCATCCGCCCGACCCGCGTCCCGGGAGGGCGCCGCCTGTTCGAGGTGACCCGTGACCTCGGCGGAGCCATCGCCGTCTGGTCCGTCACCGGCAAACGCAAGGGCGGGACCGAGTCCAAGGCCGACCTGTCCCGGCGTCTCCGCCTCGCCGCCGAACGGCTTGGTCCCACGTACATCAAGCTCGGCCAGATCATCTCCAGCGGACAAGGCATCTTCCCGTCGGAGCTCGTCGAGGAGTTCATCCGGTGCCGGGATCAGGTCCCGGCCGAACCATTCGATGTGGTCCGCAGCGTCGTCGAGGCCGATCTCGGCGCCACCCTCGAATCCATGTTCGCCGAGTTCGATCGCGAACCCCTCGCAGCCGCCTCGATCGCACAGGTGCATCGTGCAGTACTCGCCGACCACATCACCCCGGGCGGCGGCCGAGAGGTCGTGGTCAAGGTGCAGCGACCCAGCGTGTCCGAGTTCGTGCACAAGGACCTGCGAGTCATGGCCTGGCTTGCCCCGTTCCTCATCGGGCGCATCCCAGTTGCGGCGCTCGCCAACCCGCCGGCACTCGTCGAGGTGTTCGCGGAAACGATCACCGAAGAGCTCGACTTCCGGCTCGAAGCAGACAACATGCTCGATGTGGCCATGTCGCTGCGTCAGCTCGGCCAGACCGCCTATGTGATCCCCCGCCCCCACCCGACGCTCGTCACCCGGCGGGTGCTCGTCATGGAACGACTCTCGGGCTTCTCCTTCGACGACGTCGCCGGAATCAAAGGCGCCGGCGTCAACACCCACGAGATCGTGCGCACCAGCATGATCGGCTTCCTCGAAGGCGCCATGATCCACGGTGTCTTCCATGGCGACCTCCACGGCGGAAACCTCTTCGTGCAACCCGACGGCCGCACGGCCCTGTTCGACTTCGGCATCACCGGCCGCCTCGACGAGGCCAAGCGACAGGCCTTCCTCCGTCTACTGATGACCGGGATGATGAGCGACGTGAAAGGCCAGCTCGCCGCCATCCGCGATCTCGGCGCGCTCCCCGCCGACACCGACCTCGACCAGGTCTTCTCCGACCTCGGCCTCGACCAGGCTCCGCTCGACCCGACCCAGCTCACCCCGGAAGAACTCATCGAAGAGCTGCAGAAGTTCGTCAAGCAGCTGCTCGGATACGGCGCCCGCCTTCCGAAAGAGCTCATGCTCTTCGTCAAGAACATGGTCTTCGTCGACGCCGCAATCGGCGCCCTCGCCCCCGACCTCGACCTCTTCGGAGAGGTGGCCCACATCGCCACGTACTTCGCCACGAATCACGGACATCGCCTCGCGAGCGAGATGGGCGTTCAGCAGTCAGAGATCCAGGTCGACCTCACCACGTTCAAGGACAGCCTCGGCGTCGATCGGTCGCTCGAGTCGGTCACATACGAAGATCTGCAGGCTCGCCGCGAGCTCATTCAACGGCGGATGTCCGACCGCGATCGACCAAATGGCGGAGCGAATTCGGTGCGCCGATTGGGTGCAGCGATCCGCCGTTTCGCCGATCGGACATAACGGGGGCAAGACCGTACACTCGCTTCGGTGCGTCTCGTTGTTGCCCGTTGCACCGTCGATTACGACGGCCGTTTGACCGCCCACCTTCCCGAAGCCGTCCGGCTCATCATGGTGAAGGCCGATGGCTGCGTCGCCGTCCACGCGGACGGAGGCGCCTACAAGCCGCTGAACTGGATGAACGCACCGAACCGCCTCGTGGAAGAAGGCTCGGAGTGGCGGGTGACCAGCCCGAAGGGCGAGACGCTCATCATCACCCTCCACGAGGTGCTCTCCGACTCCGCCTGGGAGTTCGGGGTGGACCCCGGGCTCACGAAGGACGGCGTCGAAGCGCACCTGCAAGAACTGCTCGCCGCCGACCCCACGTCCATCGAGGACGGGTTCCGGCTCGTCCGACGCGAATACCCGACCCAGATCGGACCCGTCGATCTGCTCTGCCGGGACGAGGACGACGGTGTCATCGCAATCGAGGTCAAGCGTCGGGGTGAGATCGACGGCGTCGAGCAGCTGAGCCGCTATCTCGAGTTCCTGAATCAGGACCCGGTGCTGTCCCCCGTTCGAGGCGTCTTTGTCGCCCAGGAAATCAAGCCCCAGGCGAAGGTCCTTGCCTCCGAACGAGCGATCACCTGTGTCGAGGTGGACTACGACGAACTCCGCGGCATCGAATCGCCGCAGCTGAGGTTGTTGTGACGCGTCGGTTTCGCCTGCCGCTCGTCCTCCTGCTCTTCTCCATCCTTCTCGCGAGCTGTGGCCTGTCCGGCGACGGCGATGAGGACGCTTCACCCGACGGCGAGGACACCTCGGTCGATGCCGACCCGATGGACCGCACCGTTCGGATCACGTTCGGCGAGAAGTGGGTCGAGGCTTCGCGCTCCGAACTCGGTCTCGACACCGCAGCGCTCAGTCGCCTGTCGACCGATGCGCTGATCGACCGGTTGGATGACCTCACCGTCGAAGGCTCCGAACCGATCGATGCCACAGTCGAATTCGACGGCAGCCAGTTCGTGGCGGCCGGCGGCGTCGGCGGACAGGAAGCCGACCTGGGCGCTCTGGCCACCGCGATCGTGTCCGCCTCCGAAACCGGTTCGAACGTGGAGGTTCCCTTTTCACCGGTCGCCCCGGAGATCCCGCTTGCTCGTGCGCAGGAGATCGCCGACGAGCTGAACGAGCGGGCCGGGGACGGCATCACCGTGTCGGTCGACTCGGAGCTCGGCGTGCTACCGATGTCCCTGATCGGTCCGGCGACGTTCGTGACCGTCGGGCTGGACGATTGGAGCCTCGAGGTCCGCTGGGACGACATCGCCGAAGGCGTCGCCGAACGCTTCCCCGATGTCGGCCAACCCGGCGGCGAAGCCACCTTCACGGTCGAATACGACGACGAGGATGACGACGACGAGGGGACGGTCGTCATCGTCCCCGGAGCTCCTGCAACCGTGTGCTGCGACCCTGTGTCCGTGAATCGCATCGAGCAGGCGCTCGAGATCGATCTCGAGGTCGCCCGACTGGGACTCGCCCGAGTCGACGGCGAACGTGGGGTCTCCTGGGCGGAGGAGCAGGGCGTCATCGAGCGGGTCGGCTCCTTCACCACGAGCTACACCCCCGGGCAGAACCGGGTGATCAACATCCGTCGGATCGCCGAGCTGACCCAGGGCGTCCTCCTGGAGCCGGGCGAAACGTTCTCCCTCAACGACTTCGTGGGTCGACGCACGACGGAGAACGGTTTCGTTCCCGCCGGAACGATCGTGAACGGACACCTGGTCGACAGCGTCGGCGGTGGCATCAGCCAATTCGCGACGACGATCTTCAACGCCTCCTTCTTCGCCGGCCTCGAGTTCGAGTCCTATCAGAGCCACTCGATCTACTTCAGTCGTTACCCGTATGGCCGGGAGGCGACGATCTCGTGGCCGGCCCCGCACCTCAAGATCCACAATCCGACGCCGCACGCAGTACTGATCTGGCCGACGAGCACCACCAACTCGGTGACCGTCGATCTGTACTCCACGAAGTGGGCCGACGTGGAGCAGACCGGCCAGTGGGAGTCGACGATCCAGGTGGCGTGCACGCGGGTGACGACGGAGCGCACGCGGACGATGATCGAGGACGGGACGGAGGTCGTCGACACGGTCTTCGCCACGTACCGGCCGGAAGGCATCGCCTGCGACGGCACCGAGACCGAGAACCCGGACGAGGAGCAGATCGAGAAGCTCGAAGACGGTGAAGATCCCGGCTTCGACGACAACCCGGGTGATGCCGGAGACGACCCGGTGGACGAAGAAGGCGGCGGCGACGGCGAAGATCCGCCGGCCGAAGACCCACCCGCAGAGGACCCACCAGCCGAAGACCCGCCAGCAGAAGACCCACCAGCCGAAGACCCACCCGCAGAGGACCCGCCAGCAGAAGATCCCCCGGCCGAAGACCCACCAGCGGAAGACCCACCGGCAGAAGACCCACCAGCGGAAGATCCGCCAGCAGACGGCGGCTGATCCGCCACACAGGCAGGGTCCCGAACGGCACCATCGGTACGCTGGCGGCAATGCGCAGTACAGACATCGCCGTCGTCGGCGCCGGGCCCGCAGGCAGCGCCGCAGCCGAGCGGCTCGCCCGCTCCGGTCGCAACGTTCTCCTCATCGACAAGTCCACGTTTCCGCGCGACAAGTTCTGTGGGGACGGCCTCACCACGCTGGCCCTCCGCCAACTGGACGAGATGGGATTCGACCCATCGACGGTGCCTTCGTGGACCCCGGTCGACAACGCGTGGATCCGTTCGCCGAAGGGACGGGACCATCTGATCCCCCTGCCCGACGGCCCCGGCCTGCACGCCGCCATCGCCCGTCGCAGCGAACTCGATGCGGCGCTCGTCGACTTCGCCGTCGCCGCCGGGGCCGAGACGCATTTCGGGTCGGCGGTCACAGCGATCGCCCCCGACGCCGACGGCATCACCCTGACGCTCGGTGACGAAACGGTCCGGGCCGACGCGCTCATCGCCGCCGACGGCATGTGGTCGCCAATCCGGAAGATGCACGGGCTCGATGACGGCCCCATGGACGGCTATCGCGGGGAATGGCATGCGTTCCGCCAGTACTTCACCAACGTCGGCCCCCGTGCCGCCACCGAACTCTGGGTGTGGTTCGAGGACGACATCCTTCCCGGCTACGCCTGGTCATTCCCGATCGGCGACGGTCGAGCAAACGTCGGGTTCGGCATCCTGCGCGACGGCAGCATCCCCACCGGTGAGATGAAGCGAATTTGGCCCGACCTGCTCGCGCGCCCACACATTCGCGAGATCCTCGGACCGGACGCCGAACCCGAGTCGCGGCACCGGGCATGGCCGATTCCGGCCCGCGTCGACCAGGCTCCACTCACGGCACCGCGCACCCTCTTCGTCGGCGATGCCGCCGCGGCGTGCGATGCCCTCACCGGAGAAGGGATCGGCCAGGCGCTCCTGACCGGCCGCCAGGCCGCCGCAGCGTTCCTCACCCACCCCACATCCTTCGATGCCGCCGCAGCGGACTACGAGCACGAGGTGCGGGCAGAGCTGGTCGCCGACCACAAGATGGCCTCGGCGCTGGGAAAGCTCATGGCAAACGAACGGGTCGCCGAGTTCGCCCTGTCCGCCGTCGGAACCAGCGGCTGGACCCGACGGAACTTCGGCCGGTGGCTGTTCGAGGACTACCCGCGGGCGCTCATCGCCACGCCACGACGCTGGCACCGGGGAATGTTCACCGGCCCCGGCGCCTACGCCGACGCCAGCTGACTACGCGTTCGCCTCGGCTTCGCGTGCGTGCTTGAGGCGCTTGGTTTCACGCGCCCGGGTGGTTCCATCGAGGTTCACCTTGCGAAGGCGAACGTTTGCCGGCGTGACCTCGACGCACTCGTCGTCGGCGATCGTCTCGAGGGCACCTTCGAGTGACAGCACCTTTGGCGGAGTGATGCGCACCGTGTCGTCGGACGACTGGGTGCGGATGTTGTCGAGCTTCTTCTCTTTGCAGATGTTGACGTCCATGTCCTCGTTGCGAGGGTTCTGGCCGATGATCATGCCTTCGTAGACCTCGACGCCCGGCGGGATGTAGAACGTGCAACGCTCCTGCAGGTTCTGGATGGCGTTGATCGTGCTGCTGCCGGTGCGATCGGCGACGATCGACCCGTTGTTGCGCATGCGAATCTCGCCCTGCCAGGGGATCCAACCCTCGAACACGTGGTTGGCCAGGCCGGTTCCACGGGTCTCGGTGAGGAAGCCGGTACGGAAACCGATGAGCGCACGGGCGGGAACGATGTACTCGAGCCGAACCCAGCCGTCGCCGTGGTTCGCCATGTTCTCCATCTTCGCCTTGCGCTCGCCCAGCATCTGCGTGATGCCGCCGACGTGCTCCTCGGGGATGTCGATGGTGAGCCGTTCGGTCGGCTCGTGCAACGTGCCGTCGATGTCCTTGGTGAGGACGGCCGGCTTGCCGACGGTGAGTTCGAAGCCTTCGCGGCGCATCGTCTCGACCAGCACGGCGAGCTGGAGCTCACCACGGCCCTGGACCTCGAAGTTGTCGGGCCGGTCGGTGGGCTGCACGCGGATCGAGACGTTGCCGACGAGTTCCTTGTCGAGCCGGTCCTTGATCTGGCGGGCGGTGAGCTTGTCGCCGTCCTTGCCGGCGAGCGGCGAGGTGTTCGTGCCGATGGTCATCGACAGCGTCGGCTCGTCGACGGTGATGAGCGGCAGGGCCTGCGGATCGGCCGGATCGCCGAGCGTGTCGCCGATCATCACGTTCTCGATGCCGGAGATCTGGACGAGTTCACCGGGGCCGGCCTGGTCGATGTCGACGTTGTCGATGCCTTCGGTGGCGGTGAGCGTGACGACCTTCTGGTTGGTGACGCTGCCGTCCTCGCGCATCCACGCGACCTGCTGGCCCTTCTTGATGTTGCCCTGCATGACGCGGCAGATGGCGAGGCGACCGACGTACGGCGAAGCATCGAGGTTGGTGACCCAGACCTGCGTGGGCTTTGCATCGTCGTACGTGTAGGGCGGGATGGTCTCGATGAGGGTCTCGAACAGCGGGGACATGTCGGTGCCCTGCTCGCCGTCGGGATCCATCTGGGCGTAGCCCTCGCGGGCGCACGTGTAGACGATCGGGAAGTCGATCTGTTCGTCGTCGGCGCCGATCTCCATGAACAGCTCGTAGACCTCGTCGACGACCTCGGCGACGCGGGCGTCAGGACGATCGATCTTGTTGATCACGAGCACGACCGGCAGACCGAGCGCCATGGCCTTGCCCAGCACGAACCGGGTCTGAGGCAGCGGGCCTTCGCTCGAGTCCACGAGCAGCACGACGCCGTCGATCATCGTCAGCGCACGCTCCACCTCGCCGCCGAAGTCGGCGTGGCCGGGTGTGTCGACGATGTTGATCTTCGTGTCGCCCCACTGCACGGCAGCGTTGTTGGCGAGGATCGTGATCCCCTTTTCCTTCTCCAGGTCGGTGTTGTCCATCACCCGTTCCACGACCTCGCCGTGGTCGGAGAACACGCCGCCCTGGCGCAGCATGGCGTCGACCAGGGTGGTTTTGCCATGATCGACGTGCGCGATCATGGCGATGTTGCGAAGATCGTCTCGAGTGGTCACCCGGGGAACGGTACCGGTCCACCACCGTGCCCCCGCCCCGCCCGGACGGGTTTCACACCATCGTTGCATCGGTAGGGTGAGGCCGATTCGAGCGAGGTGGACGATGACGACCATGACCGCAGCGGTGACCCTCGGGAACGGTGGGTTCGAGATGATCGAGATCCAACAGGTCCCGATGCCCATCGCCGGGGCGGGCGAGGTTCGCATCAGGGTGCTCGCCGCGGGCATGAACAACACGGAGATCAACACGCGACTCGGGTGGTATTCGTCATCGGTCAGCGACTCGACCGACGCCACCGCCGACGAGGCGGCCAACGCCGACGAGGCAGTGGAGCTGGAGGACGGCGGCTGGAACGCAGCCACGCCGTGGCCGCTGATTCAGGGCACCGACTGCTGCGGGATCGTCGATGCGCTCGGCGACGGCGCCGATCCTGCGCTTCTGGGTCGTCGGGTCATCGTTCGGGCCTGCATGCGCGCCGACGGTTGGGACTCGCTCGAGAACGTGTGGATGGCGTCAGACTTCGACGGTGCGTTCGCCGAGTACGTGAAGGTGCCTGCCACCGAGGTCTTCCCCGTCGACTGCGACTGGACCGATGCCGAGCTCGGGGCGATCCCCTGCGCCTACGCCACGGCCGAGAACATGATCCATCGTGCCGGCGTCGGACCGGGCGATCGAGTGCTCGTGACCGGCGCATCCGGGGGAACCGGTTCCGCCTCGGTGCAGTTGGCGGCCCGACGTGGCGCCCACGTGGTCGGCATGGCTTCACCGGCGAAGTTCGACGACGTGATCGCACTCGGAGCACACGAGGTGATCGGCCGCGGCGAACCGGTGGAACCCCAGTCGTTCGACGTCGTTGTCGACAACGTGGCCGGACCCGGCTTTCCGGCAGCGCTGGACGCTGTCCGCCGTGGCGGTCGCCTGGTCACGTCCGGGGCCATCGCCGGCCCGATCGTCGACCTCGACTTCCGCACGATGTATCTGCGAGACATCCAGCTCATCGGCTGCACAGCGTGGGATGAACCCGTCTTCCCCAACCTGATCGGCTACATCGAACGGGGTGAGATCCGGCCACGGGTCGCGAAGACGTTCCCGCTCACCGACATCGTCGCCGCGCAGCGGGAATTCCTGGAGAAGACCCACGTGGGCAAGTTCGTCCTCATTCCCTGAGATTTCCGGGAACCAGCCGGGCCGGCGGCACGTCAAACCCTTGAACGGCGAACCAAGGGGGACCCCCGTGACCACACGGACGAAACGATCGAACCATCGGATGCTGCGAGGCTTGTTTCTCGCACTCCTGCTGCTGCTGACGGCGTGCAGCGGTCTCTCGAGCGTTGAAAACGCTGCCGACACCGCCACAGACGCCGTCGAGGACGCGGGAGACGCAGCGATGGAAACGTCCGAGTCGGCCGACTTCGACATGGACGAAGAGGAGGCCATGGAAGAAGAAGCCATGGAGGACTCGGACGATGGCGCAAACCGTCAATCGGTGGCCGACGGACTCGGCGCCGGTGGTGCCACCGGCGCTGACCTCACCCCCTCCGACCTCGGACGCGACATCATCTTCACCGCCGAAATCGGTGTCGAGGTGGACGACGTCGCCGCATCAGGCGCGGCGGCGACCGACATCATCGCCGACCTCGGCGGTTTCGTGTTCGGCCAGAGCACCGTCGGCGGCGCCGAACCCCGCTCCGTGATCACGTTCAAGGTGGCGCCCAACCGGTTCAGCGAGGCGCTCGAGGCGTTGGGGACCATCGGGGAACTCCGCAACCAGAGCATCACCACCGACGACGTGACCGAACGGGTGGTCGACCTGACCAGCCGAATCGAGGTCGCCGAACTCGGCGTCGAACGACTCCGGACGGCCATGGAGAACGCCCCCGACCTCGAACAGTTCGCCGAGCTGGAAGGCCTGCTGCTGGCCCGCGAGAGCGACCTCGAGGTCATGCGCGGCCAGCTCCGCACGATCCGGGATCGGGTCGACCTTGCCACGATCACGCTCACGCTCAGCCAGGACCGCATCGACAACAGCGTCCGCCTGGCCGTGACTGTGTACGGCGGGCATGACGACGGCGTGGGCTGCCCCGGCAACTCCGAGAACGTCAACGTGCCGGAAGGCGACGCCGTCACCCTGTGCTTCGAGGTGACGAACACCGGCGATCAGACGCTGCGCGACCTGACGATCACCGACACCGTGCTCGAAATCGGCGGCAACGACGACCTGCTCGCTGTGTTCGGTTCGCTCGACGAACTCGCACCCGGACAGAGCGCCATGCTGGCGCTCGAGATCGCTCCGGACCGGGCCAGCCAGCCCCGCCTCAGGGTCACCGGCATCCCAACCGATGGGGTGAGCGACGAGGCCGTCGGGCCGGCCGTCTCGACGGCAGCGGCGTTCCAGATCCGAGTCTTCGAAGCGGAAACCGACCCCGGCTTCCGAGACGGCTTCGACGCCGCTTGGGACCTCCTGAAAGGCATCTGGGTGACCCTCACGGTGCTCGTCGGATTCCTCGTGCCACTCCTGATCTTCGTGCCGATCGCCTGGATCTTGTGGAAGGCCACGCTCCCGGCCCGCCGCCGGCTCCAAGCGAATCGGGACGAGAAGGCGGAGGAGGGCGCTGCCCCTCCTCCGCCCCCGTACGCTGAGTGAGTGGCCGGCCGCATCTCCGTACCCAACACCTTCCAACCCGTCGACGACGCCGTCGACGAGGGCTGGGAGGTGCTGCGAGGGAACCGGATCGCCGACCGCCTGTTCTACTCGGCGAGTGAGTCCGCCAACTTCTCGATGGTGTGGCACGGCCTCGGCATCGTCCGGGCCGTCGCCACACGAGACGTACACTCAGCGCTCCGCACGAGCGCAGCGCTCGGGCTCGAGTCCGCCATCATCAACGGGCCCGTGAAGTCGCTGTTCGAGCGAGAGCGGCCCGAAGTGGAGTCACGACCCAGAAACCTCCGCCAGCCGAAGACCTCCAGCTTTCCGAGCGGTCACGCCTCGGCCGCGGTCGTCGCCTCGTCGTTCCTCACCGAAGGCGCACCGGTGTGGTGGCGGCTGCCGGTTCGCGCCTTCGCCGGCGTGGTTGCCACGAGCCGCATTCACGTGCAGATCCACCACGCGACGGACGTCGCAGCGGGCGCGGCTGCAGGATGGGCCCTGACCAAGCTGCTTCGACCGGTGTTGAACCGGGTGTTGCCGAGTTAGTTGACGGCGCCCATGGGCTCAGGCGTCTCGTCTGCAGCGCTTGCGGCGAGCAGGACACGGACGTCGAGCAGCATGTCGGCGACCTCGCTGGAGCTCATCAGCTCGCGCGTGTGCACAAGACCGAGACCCTGGTCGATCAGCGCAAGGGCCTCTTCCACATTCACGACGTTGACATCAGTGTCGGTCATTTGGCACCTCACTCCGTTGCTTGCGGTACGCACACCGTACCCCCGAAACCGTCACGTCGTGTAGCGGGTTCACGTTCTTTTCACATGGCGATCTACCCTGTCCCCACCGAGTCGAGGAGGAACGCGACGATGTTGGTCAAGGATGCGGTTTGTGTGGTCACCGGCGGAGCCAACGGCATCGGCCGGGCGCTGGCGGAACGATTCGTCGCCGAGGGAGCATCAGCCGTCGTCATCGCCGACATCGACGCCACGGCGCTCGACGCAACGGCCGCTGACATCGGGGCACACGCCATTGCGACCGACGTCTCGGAGGAGGCCTCGATCCGGAACCTCATCGAGGCCACCGAGCGGGACCACGGCCCAATCGATCTCTTCGTTGCGAACGCCGGAATCGGCGGACAGAGCGGCGGCGCCGAAGTTCCCGATGAGGACTGGCAGCAGATCTGGGACATCAACGTGATGCATCACATCTGGGCGGCTCGGCATCTGATCCCCCGATGGACTGAACGAGGCTCGGGATACCTCGTCACGACAGCGTCCGCGGCCGGGCTGCTCTCCAACCTCGGCACGGCGCCGTACACCGTGACCAAGCACGCCGCCGTGGGGTTCGCCGAATGGCTCTCGATCACCCACCACGACGCCGGCATTCGTATCTCGACGTTGTGTCCGCAGGCCGTTCGTACGGCGATGACCGCCAGCGACGATCCTGCGGTCGCGAACGTCGTCGCCCACGGAATGATCGAACCGAGCGCCGTGGCCGACACGGTCATCGATGCGCTCGCGGAAGAACGGTTCCTGATCCTCCCCCACCCCGAAGTCGCCGACTACGTCGCCCACAAGAGCACGAACATCGAGTCGTGGCTCGGGTCGATGCGAAAGCTGCAGCGACGCTTCTTCGGCTGACTCAGGCGGCCTGAGCCGGGGCCTGCAGTTCGGCGCAGTACGCCTCGAGTGCGGCGACGGTGGCGGGATGGATCTCGGCGACCTGCTCCACCTCGGCCGCGACCGAATCGAGATCGTTGTCGCGGGCTGCGGCCTCGATGCGTCGACTCAGTTCGGACATCTGCAACGCGCCCATCTGCGCGGCCGATGACTTGAGCGTGTGCGCCTCGACCTTCACCGTTTCGACGTCCTGGCTGGCCCAACCAGCGGCCAGCGATGCCAAGCGGTCGATGGCGTCGTCGAGGAACGTCGTGATGAGATCCACGAGCAGTTCGGTGTCGCCTCCGATCGCCTCGAAGAATTCCTCCAGAGGCGCGGGCGAGAAGATCGGTTCTTCCGTGGTCATGAGTGTCTCCACTTCTCTGAGAACAGGTTGGGTTGGGGTTTCAGCAGCCAACTGCAGCGCCTCGGCGAGGCGCCGCGGCTGGACCGGCTTCGACACGTAGTCATCCATGCCGGCGTCGAGGAACCGTTCGCGGTCCCCCTGCAATGCGTTGGCGGTCATTGCGATGATTCGAGGCTGGTCGGCCGGATCGAAATCGGCGCGGATCCGTCCGGTCGCTTCGACACCGTCCATCTCCGGCATCTGGATGTCCATCAGCACGACGTCGTAGCTGCGCTGGCGCAACATCGACAGGACTTCGAGCCCGTTGCCGGCGACATCAGCGTGGTAGCCGAGCCGCTTCAAAAGCCCGAGGGCCACCTTCTGGTTGACCTGGTTGTCCTCCGCCAAGAGAATCCGCAGCGATCCCGGCGGTGGGGTCGACGTCTCCTCGTCAACCGGCCGGTTCAAGTCCCGCTTGGCGGCAATCTCCATCATCGTGTCGAACAGCACGGAAGGTGCGCACGGCGTGGACATGTGGGCGCGAACCGACACGTCGCAGATCGGGCGAGCGGTGCGACCCATCGGGGCGAGGAGCACGAGGTCAAAATCGGGAGTGGCAAGCGGAGCGATCGGCTGGCCTGACGCCGCGGCCGCTGTCGCTTCGGCGAGCACCACGTCGTATCGACCGGACTGCGCCTCGGCGACCAGTGCGTCGAGGTCGTCGACCACGTCGACCTGTGGCCCCCACGTGTCGAGCTGGGCAACGAGCGGCTCTCGTACCGCAGTTCGCGGTTCGTACACGAGCGCCCGCAACCTGGAAAGGGTTGCATGCGACTGGTCGAAGAACTGGTCCGGCGTGGCTTCCTCCGAGTGGAGCGCCGCGACCGAGAAGCTGAAGGTCGACCCCGTGCCCACTTCGCTCTCGGCCCACGCGGATCCGCCAAGCATCTCGGCGAGACGACGGCTGATGGCCAGACCAAGACCGGTTCCGCCGAACTTCCGTGCATGCGAACCGTCGACCTGGGTGAATGGTTGGAAGAGTGTGCTGAGCTTCTCGGCTGGCACACCCATGCCAGTGTCCGTGACGGAGAATCGGAGGCCGACGGTCTCGTCCGTGTCGTGGATCGGCTCGTGATCCACACGCACGACGATTCCGCCGGTCTCCGTGAACTTCACAGCGTTGGACAGAAAGTTGTTCAGAATCTGTCGGATGCGGGAGCCATCGGTCTGAACCCGATGTGGGAGATCCGGGTCCACGTCAATCGACAGCGTGAGGCCCTTGGCCATTGCCGCCGGCGCCACGATGTCGATCGTTTCCTCGACATGCTGACGGATGTTGACGTCATACAGTTCGACATCGAGCTTGCGGGCTTCGATCTTCGAGAAGTCGAGAATGTCATTGATGATGTTGAGCAACGAGTCGCCGCTCAGGCGGATCGTGTCGATGTACTCTCGCTGCTCGATGGTGAGATCCGTCTCCTGGAGGAGACTCGTCATCCCGATCACGCCATTCATCGGCGTTCTGAGCTCGTGACTCATGTTGGCGACAAATTCGCTCTTGGCCGCGTTCGCCTCGTTGGCCTTCGCATTGGCGACGAGCAGATCCATCTCCCGCTGACCCAACGCCTCCAGGGTGTCGTCCACACGCTGGATCGCCGGGCCGAACACGAAGCGGCGAATGAACAGGAGCGCCAGGATCAGGACGATGACGCTCCACGTCGTCACCCCGCGTAGTGACGCAGACTCGCTCATCACCAGCCGTTGGTGCTGCACCAGAATGTTGTCGAGCTCGGTCGAGTACTCGTTGAGCAGCATGCCCGTTCGCTCGGCGAGCGCGATACGCCCGGACAGCCCCGAAAGATCGATTGGGGCGGAGGACTGCGCAACGAGCTCATCCAGCATCGGCGAGATCGTGTCGTGCAGCGAGACGATCGCCTCCCGCTCGAACTCCGTGAGCACGTCATAGTTGCGGAGGAACTCGTGCTGTGTTCTCCACTCCCCCGACCGATTCCGGAGATCGTTCACCACGAACGGATCCACGCTTGCGCTGAAGTCGTCGGACACCTGCTCCGTCAGACCGATCAGCCGCTGGGTTCGCTGTGTCTGCGTCACTGCGGTCTGCACCGTCTCGGAGCGGGTTTCCTGGGCGCTCAAGGTCTGGCTGAACGAGATCACACCGCCGAGGACCACGACGGCGATCAGCGTGAGTGCCAGCGTCATACGCCGGTCGAGGCGCGACAGAAGCGATGTCGTCTCCTCGCTCACCGTCGGCTGCGAGCCGGTGTCCGCCGCGCTCATCTCGAAGTTGTCGGATCTTGCGTAGGACCGCTTGAGGTACCGATTGCGCATCCCAATTCGGACCGGTACCTTCGCCGCTGCGTGGTGAACGAGGGGGAAACGATGGAAGACGACGGGTCCGACAGCCTGCTGCAGTCGCTCAGAGCTCAGCCCGAAACACGCACCTTGGCCGACGGTGAGGTGCTCGTCGAGCAGAACACCAGCGGATCCGACGTGTTCGTCGTCGTCCACGGCCTGCTGGTGGCGACCATCGATTCTGGCGACGACATCGGCCCCACCCGGGTGGCGACGTTCGAACAGGGCGACCTTCTGGGCGAACTGACGGCACTCACCGGTGGCCTCCGAAGCGCAACGATCCGGGCCAACGGTGGCGCAGTTGTTGCCGTCATCCCCCGCACCGACTTCGTGGCATGGCTGGCGACGGAACCCGAACGAAGTGAACGAATCGCGGCTTCGGCACGGGATCGCATCGACCGCAATCGGGCATCGGCGCTCCTGGCCCGGGTTCTGGGAACGGACGATCCCAGCGTGCTCGAACAAGCCATTCACGAGGTCGAGTGGACGACGATCGAAGCCGGCGAGGAGCTGTGCCGGCAGGGGGAACCTGCGGACGCTGCCCACCTCATTCTCAGCGGACGGGTCGCAGTGACCGCGGAGGAACCGACGGGTCCCCGGTTGGTCGCCGAGCTCGGCCGAAACCAGATCGTCGGCGAACTCGGTGTGCTCGACCGGCTGCCCCGCACCGCAACCGTGACGGCTCTTCGCAGAACCCGCCTCGGCAGCCTTCGCGCCGAAGCGATCGACCAGCTCAACTCCGCTCGCCCCGAGATCGGTCTGCATCTCTTCCGTCAGGCGCTCGCCCGTGCGGTCAACAAGCACGACCGAAGCGACGTTGCTCACACCGTCTGCATCATCCCCAGTGCAACCAATCACAACGCGCTGGTGGACACCTGCACCGACGAGCTCGCCCGCCACGGCACCGTCACCGTCGTGTCCGCAGCAACCATCGCCGAGCGGTTCGGGGATGACACCGTCCGGGCGCCGGTCGGATCGGTCCGGGCGAGCCGTCTCCTCGGGCACGTGCACGACCTTGAGAACGCCTACGACTATGTGCTCCTGGTGGGAGACGCAACGGCGACCCCGTGGACCATCCACGCGGCCGAGACCGCCGACCGCGTGCTTGCGCTCGTGCCGGCACAACCTGACGCCGAAGACGACGCCCGGCTCAAGGATCTCCGGGGTGCGTTCGAGTCGATCGGACTTCGTCCCTGGCTCGGGGTCCTGCACGCCGACCACACCGACCACCCCACCGGCGCACCCGGTTCCATCGGTGCCATCGATCGGCTGCTCCATGTTCGTCAGAGCAACACGTCGGATCATCGGCGACTCATCCGCCTCCTCAGCGGCAACGGCGTTGCCCTGGTGCTGGGAGGCGGCGGTGCCCGCGGCTTTGGCCACATCGGCGCATACCGAGCCCTGCTCGAACGCAACGTCGAACCCGACATCGTCTACGGCTCCTCGATCGGAGCGGTCATCGCCGCAACGATCGCCCTCGATTTCGGGGTGGACGAGATCATCTCGGCGTGCGAAGACGCATTCGCCGGACTCCTCGACTGGACACTGCCGCTGGTTGCGTTCCTGAAGGGCCGGCGGATCACCGAGTCGATCCGCGGCGCCTTCGGTCAGCACACGTGCGAGCACCTCTGGCGCCCCTTCGTGTGCACCAGCACCAATCTGACCCAGTCCCGGCTCGATGTCGTCGACAGCGGCCCCCTCGACATCGCCGTTCGCACCAGCGTGTCGATCCCCGGAATCCTCCCGCCGATGTCGAAGGACGGCGACGTGCTGGTGGATGGCGGCGTCCTCAACAACCTTCCCGCCGACCTCGCCCACGCCGATCCGGTGATCCGCACCATCTGGGCGATCGACGTGTCACCGCCGTTCGGCCCGCGGGCCAAGGGCCCCATCGAGCCGGCCGTGTCCGGATTCCGACTGTTGGCCCGTCGTCTGGCGCGCAAACGCGACGCCTACCCGGCGGCCGCCGGCGTGGTCATGCAGACGATGGTTGCCGCCGCAAGCCGGGACCGTTGGGAAATGGCCGTCGACGGCACCATCGACTACTACCTGCCATTGGAGATCAGGGACAGCGGACTGTTGGACTTCGAGAACATCCGGCCCACGGTCGAAGCGGGCTACCGCTCAGCCGTGGACCGGATTCCCGAATTGTTGGCTCAGAGCACCGGCACACCGGCCATGGCCGCCGAGATCGCGTCGTCGGACAGGTCGTAGTCGACCATCTCACCTGCGAGGAACGACTCGTACGACGCAAGGTCGAGATGGCCGTGGCCGCAGAGTGCCGTGAGGATCACCTTCTCCTCGCCGGACTCCTTGCACTTGTTCGCCTCGCGGATCGCCGCAGCGATGGCATGTGTTGGCTCGGGAGCCGGCACGATGCCCTCCGTGCGTGCGAACTGCAGCGCGCCCGTGAAGCACTCCACCTGTGGAATCGACTCGGCCTCGACAAGACCCTGCTCGTAGATGTGGCTGACGAGCGGGCTCATGCCGTGGTAGCGGAGGCCACCGGCGTGGATGGGGTCCGGCACGAAGCTGTGCCCGAGCGTGTGCATCTTCATCAGCGGCGTCATGCCGGCCGAATCGCCGAAGTCGTAGCGATACTCACCCTTGGTGAGACTCGGGCACGCGGCCGGCTCGACGCAACGGATCGTCGGATTCATGTTGCCCTTGAGCTTCTCCCGCAGGAACGGAAACGACAGACCGCCGAAGTTCGAGCCACCGCCGGTGCAGCCCACGAGCACGTCGGGGGTCTCCCCGGCCATCTGCATCTGGAGCAGCGCCTCCTCGCCGATGATGGTCTGGTGCATGAGCACGTGGTTCAGCACGCTGCCGAGCGCGTAGCGGACGTCGTCATGGGGAGCCGCCTCGCCGACTGCTTCGGAGATGGCAATGCCGAGACTGCCGGTGTGGTCCGGATCCTCGGCGAGGAGTGAGCGGCCGTACTCGGTGACGTCGGACGGGCTCGGATGCACCGTGGCGCCCCACACTTCCATCATCGTCTTGCGGTATGGCTTCAGCTTGTAGCTCGCGGCGACCTGCCAAACCTCGCACTCGAGACCGAATTGGGCGCAGGCAAAGGCCAGCGAGGAACCCCACTGGCCGGCACCGGTCTCGGTCGTCAGTTTCCGGACCCCCGCCTTGGCGTTGTAGTACGCCTGCGGAACCGACGTGTTCGGCTTGTGCGAGCCAGCCGGGCTCACACCCTCGTACTTGTAGAAGATCTTCGCGGGCGTATCGAGCAGCTTCTCCAGACGGTGCGCCCGGAACAGCGGGGTCGGCCGCCAGATGCGATAGATGTCCAACACCTCGCCCGGAATGTCCACATAGGAGTCCTGCGTGACCTCCTGCATGATCAGGTCCATCGGGAACAGCGGAGCGAAGTCGTCCGGTCCGGCGGGCTCGAGCGTGCCCGGATGAAGCGCAGGCGGGGGCGGCTCCGGAAGATCCGGAACGATGTTGTACCACTGCGTCGGCATGTCCGATTCGTCGAGCAGATACTTGTGCTTTTCCATTGAGCCCCCTGGGTTGCGTTGTCGTTCTCAGTGTCGCTCGCAAATGGACTGGAGGTCCAGTGGACCGGCCGTCCAATCCCGGTGCCGAACATCACCGTTCTGTAACTCAAGCGGGGTACTCGGCACTCCGTAGTCATGATCGGGTGCGATGCGGAACCGACCCTCCAAAGAAGCAGGCGGAAACGAAAATGACCAACAACGTACGACTTCCCATTCTCGCCGTCCTTGCGGTGTTCATGGTCTCTCTCGTGGCAATTGCGCCGCAGCGGGAGGTCGGAGCCCAAGGCGACGCCTGGCAATGTGAACCCGGCTTCTACCAGGTGATCTCCGGCCAGATGGCCGAGCTCGACCCGGCCACCGGCCACTACCGCCAGGTAGGTGCCGACGACTCGAACTACAACGCCATGGGCCACCGTCACGAAGACGGCTTCCTCTATGGCATGCGGGGCAAGACGCTCCTTCGCATCGGCAACAACGGCGTTGCCGAGCCGATCGCCGAACTCGACATCGACATGGGCGGCGGCAACCCCTACACCGGAGACTTCGGTGACGACGGCCTGTTGTACATCGCCCGTGGCTCCAACCGCTGGTATGCCGTGGACGTCACGACCGGACAGGCAACGCGCATGCCCGGCCTCGACTTCCCGACCTACACGGTGGCGGACATCGCCAACGTGAATGGCAAGTTCTACGGCGTTTCGGGCCGCGGCTCGCTCGTCGTCTTCGATCCGGTTGCCCAGAACGTCGAAGTTCGTGGCGTCGTCGAAGGACTCATCACCTCGAGCAGCAAGGCCTACGGCGCGGCATGGTCCACGGCCGGCGGCAACCTCTACGTGAACCGCAACTCGAGCGAGCTGTACCAGATCACCGGCTACTCGGGCTCGAACCCGGTCGCCACCCAGATCGGCAACACCGTCGCCACCAAGTCGAACGACGGCGCCTCCTGCCGCTACGCCATGCCGCCGGAAGGCGTGCCAGACGTCGACGGTCCTGCGTCCGAGACCCCGCCGTCGACTCCCGAAGGCGAGAAGGCCGAAGAAGAGTACGTCCAGGCTGTTGAAAGTGGCGAGAAGGTCGTCGATCCGGAGGAGACCGGCGAGGTCGGCTCCAAGGACGACGAGCCGAAGCCCGAAGAACCGACCGACGAGAACTACGAGGCTCCCGACGCCGGACTCGGCACCGGTGCATCGTGCTCGCCGAACGTCAACGAGGACCGTCTGCCCCGCGCCGAGGTCAACGCAGCGAACTACAGCGAAGCAACCGTGCTCTACGACGGAACCTTCGGTACGCCGGATTCCGAGAACTGGCTGATCCAGTCCGGTAGCTGGGCGTTCAACAACGGTGCCTACGAGCAGCAGAACACCTGTGGCTTCGACTACACCTCGCTGCTCGTCGCTCCGGCGCTCGCCAACTACGTGTTCGAAGCGTCGTTCCATGACCTCGACGGCGTCAACCACGGCGGCATCGTGATCGGCCAGGCCTCCGAGGCCTCTCGTGCCGGCGCTTGGTTGATCGACCTCTCCGAGGACGGCACCGTGCTCCGCTGGGGCCAGTACAACGACAGCGGCTACTACGGCACCGACGGCGTCGTCGTCCCGGTGACGCCACCCGACGCCGGCGAGGTCGTGACCATCTCGGCTCGTGTGCTCGACGGCGTCGTGTACGTGTCCTACAACGGCGAGCCGATGGGTGAGATCCAGTCGACGGCCACCGGCCACGTGGGCCTGGTGTCCAGC
>CALBVR010000186.1 GCA_937969565.1 uncultured Acidimicrobiales bacterium
AGATGTTCGTCGGTGTGGGCGCCTCCCGCGTCCGTGACCTCTTCGAATCCGCTCGCAAGATGGGTCGAGCCATCATCTTCATCGACGAGATCGATTCCATCGGTCGCAAGCGTGGCGCCGGCCTTGGTGGCGGCCACGACGAACGTGAGCAGACCCTCAACCAGATGCTCGCAGAAATGGATGGCTTCGAAGCCTCCGAGGGCATCATCATGATGGCGGCCACCAACCGCCCCGACATCCTCGACCCGGCGCTCCTGCGTCCCGGCCGCTTCGATCGTCAGGTCGTCGTGCCGCTCCCCGAGCTCGAAGACCGGGTCAAGATTCTCACCGTGCACCTGAAGGGCAAGCGGACCGATCCCGATGTCGACACGAACCTCGTCGCTCGCGGCACCCCCGGCATGAGCGGCGCTGACCTGGCCAACCTGGTGAACGAAGCCGCCCTCTTCGCGGTTCGGGCCGGGGACGACATGATTGCCATGCGGCACTTCGAGTCCGCCCGAGACCGGGTGATGCTCGGTATCGAACGCTCGTCGATGGTGCGCAGCCAGGAGGATCTGGAGCGCACCGCATACCACGAGGCCGGCCACGCGCTCTGTGCTGCTGTGCAGGACAACCACGATCCGGTTCACAAGGTCACCATCATCCCCACCGGCATGGCCCTCGGTGTCACGATGACGCTGCCCACCGAGGATCGCCACTCGATGGACAAGGACGAAGCTGAGGCCTACATGGTCATGGCCATGGGTGGGCGTGTCGCCGAGAAGCTGGTGTTCGACGAATCCTCCTCCGGAGCAGCGAACGATCTGCAGCAGGCCACCAACATTGCTCGGCGGATGGTGACCGAGTGGGGCATGAGCGACGTCGTTGGTCCGATGTCGCTCTCCGACAGCGGACCCGTCTTCCTTGGTGAAGACATGATGCAGTCGAAGTCCTACTCCCCCGACACCGCTCGCCTCGTCGACGAAGAGATCCGCAACACGCTGGTGCAGGCCGAAGACCGATGCCGGGATCTGCTCATCGAGTACCGCAACGGCCTCGACCTCATCGCACGGGCCCTGCTCGAGCACGAGACGATCTCGGGCGACGAGGTTTACCGTCTGCTCAACCTGTCGGGTGCCAACATCACGTCGGTCAAGGACACCTCCTTCACCACCGACTCGGTGACCGCAGCCGCTGCTCAGGTTGCTCCTCCCGAGGACGGCGCTGAGACGGACACCTCCGAGATGGCCGACATCGACGAGCCAGCGAACTCCTCCGCCGACTGACGCATGCTCCAATTCGCCATCGTCGGCGCCGTTGCGCTCCTGGCGCTCGGCGTCGGTTGGTACATGCAACGACGCAAGCCGGACGCCCCCAGCGCCCCCGTGCGACACGTCGTACCGGAACAGTTGGACCGGGCCGACTTCAGACGGCCGGACGCTCCGTGGCTGACCGCGGTCTTCACCTCGGCGACCTGCGAGACCTGCGCCAAAGTGTGGTCGGCGACCGAGCTCCTCGAGTCTGACGAGGTCGCCACCCAGAACGTCGAGGTCGGCGCCGACAAGGTGCTCCACGACCGGTACAACATCACCGCCGTCCCGTTGGTGGTCATCGCCGACAGCGACGGCGTCACCAGAGCGTCGTTCCTGGGTCCGCCGAGCACGGCCGACCTGTGGGCGAAGCTCGCAGAGCTCCGGGCCTAGCCACAGCGCCGGGGTGCTAGCCGAGTGGCAGCAGTGGCGCCCACGAACGTGAGCTGAGGCCGGTGACCTCACGGGCGGCGACGAGCGGCGTGCTCGATCGGAGCTGCAACGAGTACCGGCCCGTTGCCAACTCGGCGAGTGGGATACGAGCGGTCCTCGTCGGACCGACCTCGAGCTCGACGACCCGGGAGGATCCACCAGCGGCGATCGTCGCCTCGACGCGGGCGAAGGTGTCTGGCGCCGGGTTGTAGAGGTGGAGGGCGGAGCGGTTGTCGCCCTCGAGGACCTCGACAACCGAGAAGAGTTCGAGCGACTCGAGCGCCTGTCCGGCCGAGGCGGCAAAGCCTGTTGTCGGCGCCTCAGGCAGGTCGACGAGATCCGCCAGTGGGTCTGGCTCCTCGAGGGCCGGCCGCTGTTCCATTCCCGCCACCAGCCGGGGCCCGTCGATCGAGCGAACGACGAGCGTGAAGTTCTCGATCCCGTCGAGGCGGCCCACGCCTTCGAGCTCGACCACTTCGTTCTGACCGCCGCGCAGCGTCAACTCGAATGGTTCGACGAAGCGCTCCGCTCCGGCGGGCCAGACCTCGACATCCGCCCGGATGATCGTGTCGCCGGGGTTCACGACGACCAACCGGGCCGGTCCGAGCAGCGTGGAGATGCCGGGGAAGGTCCACGTCTCTGCTGCAGCCGGGGCGCCGCTGACGATGCTGAGACCGGTCGGATCGGCGGAGCCGTCGAACGACTGAATGGCCTCGGCGATCACCCGGCCGCTCCGAGCCCGCACGAAGCTCGACACCGTCTCCGCGGCCGCCACGACGTCGGCAACCTCGACCAGACGGGACGACTGCGACGGGATGTGGAGCGCGTTCAGGTCCTCCGGCTCTCGCACCCCGGCTTCGGTGACGAAGTCGATGTCGACAACCGCGTCATCGGGGAAGGGGTTGAAGACGACCAGTTGCAGGCGGGCGCCCGGAAGCGTCGAACCGGTGGGAATGACCCAATCGGCCGACCCCTCGGTCTGGCAGGCGCTTCGCGCCACACCACTCGGTCCCGAAACGACCTTTTCGACAACGACGCCACCGCCCTCGACCTCGACGGCGATGGACACCAACTCCGATTCGGGCGCCAGATCTGCCAGACGCAGATCGATCGATGACTGCCCTTCGATTTCGCGGACGAGATCGTCCGGTTCGTCGCCGGCGATCGGCTGCACCCCGCCCCGGAAGACCGAGATGACGGCCGTCTTCGTGTCTGGGCCAGTGTTCGAGAGAATCACCTGACCGTCTGCGCCCCCACCCTCATCGGCGGTGGCGGCTGCGCAGAACCAGGTCGAGGAACGGGCGTCGGGCGAGGCCACGGCCGGAACCGGTGAGACCGTTTCGGTGGTGGCCACCTCGACGGGATCCCGGTCCTGGTCGAGCACCAGGCCGCCGACGAGCAGCCCGATCACGACGACGAGTCCCGGGATTCGAAATGCGCTCATGCTCGCTCCGCCCTCGCCTCAAGCAATCGGACCTCGCGCCGCTCCCGACCGACGATCCAACGCCGCAGGAAGACAAGCACTGCCCAACCGAAGACCTGAACACCGAGCACCATGCGATGCACTTCACTCGTCGCATAGCTGAACCGGGCATCGCCCACATCGGTGACCGATTCGGTCTCGAAGCCCATGCCGACCGAGCCGATGTCGAGGCGGGGCATCGTGGTCCCGCCGACGGTCAGCGTCCAGCGTTCCGACGGCTCCCATGCGGCGTACACGTTGCGGGTGGCGCGCACCTGACCAGTCCACGCATCCGGGCCGTCCCGATCCACGACGACCGGTGCCGGGTCATCGAGCCGGAGATTCTCGAGCACTGCGGGGGCGACCGCTGCGTGGAGCGGAACGCGGGCCGTGTTCTCGTAGACGACGACCGCCGGGTTGACGACGCCCGTCCGCACGAGGTCGAGCTGCGAGGCGAAGCCGGCGGCTCGGGACTCGGCCACGGCGACCCGACGCGACGGCTCCGGCACCGGCGCTTGCTGGTCCATCACGACGAGGTAGCGAACGCCGAAGCGCGCCAGCTCACGGCCGAGTCGGCTGGTTCGGCCGTCCAGTCCGGCGGTGATCGCCTCGGTGAGCACGCGATCGGCTTCTCCCCCGCGAGCCGGCCACATCGCCCGAATGTCGGGCGGGCCATCGAGGCTGGAGGTCCATGCAAGGCCATTGGCGGTCGGGGTTGCAGCCGCACCGAGCACGTGGGCATCGCCAATCCAGAGCACCCGATAGGCGCCGTCCTCGGCCGGAGCATCGATCGAGCCGTAGGCATTCGTGAGATCGACCCGGGCGAGTTCCCACCGACCGCTGAAGCTTCCGTCGGCGAGCGGCAACAAGGCGAGGGCGAAGCCGATCACCGCGAAGAGTGCCGGAAGCAGCCGACGCGCCTTCGCTCCGGCCAGGTCGATGTCCAACACCATGGCGGCGAGTCCGCCGAGCACCGCCATGGCCATCGACATCGGTGCCAGGAGGACCTCGTCGACCGGCAAGCCGACCGGGAGCCAGCCTCGTGCTGCCGTCCAGGCGACGGCCACAGCGGCGAGTACGACACCCCACAACCGCATACCCCAGGTGAACCGAAGGCCACGACCGGAGACGATGGGCAACAATGCCGGCGCGAACAACGCCCATCCAAGCACCGTCGACCCGATCGGTCCTGTCGCCTGGGTGAGCAACTCGATCAGCGTTCGTTCCGATCCACCGCTGGTCTGCGCAGTGCCGAAGTCGGCCCAGCTGGTCAGGTCGAGGAGATGCGGGAGGTTGAGCAGTGCCGCTCCGGCAAGCGCCACGGCAGCCACCCCGAGGAGGGCCGGGACACCCCGCATGTCTCCGGCGAGGAACGAGCCGAAAACGAGACCGACCACGACGACCAGGAACGTGACGCCCACCCAGGGAACGAACGCTCCCACGAGGGTCAGCAGCGCAAGAAGGCCGATCACGCTCACCGATCGTCGCCCGGGGTGTTTGAACACAACCGAGCCGCTGACACCGATCAGATGGCGCAAGACCCACGGCAATGCGGCGAACAGGAAGAGGGCGCTCAGGCTTCCGCCCGAGATCGCGTTGTAGGGCATGGGTGAGGCGGCGTAGAGAAGCGCTGCCGCCACAGGGGCTCTGTCGGAGTCCGTACGGGCGAACAGCCGCCACATGCCCAGCACCCCGAGCGGGAGAGGGAGCACGATCAGCAACGTCCGGAGGAGTCCCGCCTGCCCGAAGGTCAGCAACCCTGCGAGGTCCAACAGCGGCTGGGCAAACGGGGCGAAACCCTCGGATCCCATGCCGTTGGTCCGCCAACCGCTCCACCAGTCCGCCGTGAGCGTGCCGAGGTCGTCCGGCAACAACCGGAACTCGCCCACCGCAGGAATCGACCGGGTGAGCAGGTGACGGGCACCGAACGCCAGCAGAAGAAGGAGAATCGCGGCGCCGCCAGCGCGCACGGCAGAGATCGTGCGTTCTCCGCGCTCGGACGCCTGTTCCCGGGCGGTGATCCGCCGATCAACGCTCTCCGAGAGTCGAATGGAGCCGCTCCGGCGGAGCAGTCGAAGCTCGTCATCGCCTCGTGCTCGCCTCTCGGCCAGCGCACTGCGAGCGGCAAGCAGCGACGGAAGCCGACGCAGGTTCCAGAACCAGGCGGCGGGGATGGATCGGAGCTCCGCAAGGTCGAGGCGTATGAGGGCGACGACGAATTCGATCGTGTGCAGCGCCATGAAGCTGAGAACGAGTCGAACCAGACCAAAACCGGTTGGCGCGAGAAGCGCTGAGCGCATGTGGTGTCGGCGGGAACGAAAGACCTCGTCGGCTCCGTCACGTTCGGCGAAGGCCGCGCGATGGCGAGCCGTGGCCGAGGACGCAATCACGACTGTCGATCCGGCGATTCGTGCCCGGAGTGACAGATCGTGCGCCTCACCGTGCCAGTCGATGGCCTCGTCGAAACCATCCAGCTCGTTGAAGAAGCTCCGTCCGACCAGAAGGGCCGCCGTCGACACGCCGAACACCTCTGCGACGCGATCCTGTTGGCCCTGATCGAGATCGCCGGGTTTGACCACGGCGAGGGTCTCGCCGAAACGGTCGGCGTCAAAGCCCGCTGGCACCAACCGCGTCGCGTCGTTCCAACTGACGAGCTTGGGGGCGATGACCGCCTTCGGGTCCGATCGCCGCAACCACTCCCTCACGAGCGCCGAGATCGTGCCCGGTTCGAATGCCACGTCGTCGTGGCACAACAGCAGCAGCGGCTCCTCGGCCTCGGCGACGCCAGCATTCATTCGTTCGCCGTATCCGGCGTCGGAGGCAACCTCGACCAGATCGAGATGTTCGATCCGTTCACTCCATCGTTCCAGCAGCGGCCGGTCACCGGCGCCGTGGACGAAGGTCACGCGGAGATTCGGGTAGTCCTGGTTCGCGAGAGCGTCGACGACGGATTCAAACCATGGTTCGGCGCCGTGCGTGGCCATGACGCACCGCACACCCGGCGGCGCGGGTCGGGGTTCGGCAGTGGTGTCGGAGTCCGCGTGCACAGCCCCGCTACGCTACCGGGTTGTGAGCACGCTCGACCAGCACCCCCGGCCGGAGTCCGACCGCCGGACGGGTCTGGACTGATGCGAGCGCTGATCACGGGTGGCGCCGGGTTCGTCGGCCGGGCCCTCCACGCCCACCTCAAAGAACGCGGCGACGAAGTGATCGTCAGCGATCGATCGCTCGGCGGGCCCGACATCGCCGATCGAGATGCGGTTTTTGCGCACATGTCCGAGGCGAATCCCGAAGTCGTCTTTCACCTTGCGGGCCAGGCCCATGTCCCGACGGCGTGGTCCGATCCGATCGGCACA
>CALBVR010000187.1 GCA_937969565.1 uncultured Acidimicrobiales bacterium
TGGCTGCCTCGAACGCCTTGCGGTCGCTTTCCCGGCTGATCTGCGCAGCGGTGAAGTTTGCGTCGGCGACGATCTCATCGGCTCGGGAGTGCGCCTCAGCGATGGTCTCCTCGGCGGAGCGGCGGGCCATACGCAGAACGAGCTCGTAGCTCTCCTCGCTTGCACGGTCGTCTGCGCCTGCCTCGGCGGTGACCTCGGGCGTGATCGCCGGAGGTGCCGGAGCCTCGACGGGAGGTGCCGGCAGCGTGACGGTGGCATCGCTCGGCGCTCCCGGGGGCGGCGGAGCAACGGAGGTGAGCTGCGTCTTCAGCTGCTCATTCTCAGCGGCGAGCGCCTGCTGCTGTGCGGTTATGGCATCGCTTGCAGCAGCGAGCTCGGCGTTCTGAGCTGCGAGCCCGTCGCGTTCGGTGATGAGCGCAGTGAGTTGTGCCTGCAGCGCATCGCGCTCGGCAACGGTGGTGTCGAGCTGTGAGGTGTCGGCCTCGACCGGAGCGGCGGCGCCCTCGCCGGCTCGCGTGACGTCGCCGTGCAGCATGTCGATCTGTGCCGCAACGAGCTCGAGATACGCATCGACCTCAACGGGGTCGTAGCCCCGCTTCGTCCGTTGCTGGAATGTCTTTGCCAGCACATCTCGGCCAGTCAAACGACGTTCGTTAATTGCCATGTTGTTGTCCTTCGGCCTTTGTCGGCGCCGTACTCCACCCGACTGCCGTACCTGATCGTAGGACACCGGCCCGGAAACACAAAAACGACGGCGGGGGTTTTCGGCGCATTTCTGCGGGAATTCACCGATGCCGCCGCAACGACGCGCTCGCATGCTGAACTGGTGGGGTGACCAGCGATCCCCCCGGTGAGCGGCGCCCACTTCGTTCGCGCCTCAACGACATCCCCAACATGGACGAGGCGCCCCTCGAGCCGGAGTGGCTGCGAGAGCGCAACGACCGTCCACGACGGCGGTCGACACAGCCGGTGGTGCCGGCGCAAGCCGCCCCCGGGCCGACGCCACGGCGTCCGCAGGCGCCGGTGGCCAGACCGGCCGCGGTGCTCGACCCCGAGCCCATCGCTCCACCCACGCCTTCTGATGAGCCGCCGATGCCAACGCGTCGACGCCGGCGTCGCTGGCCCTGGGTGCTGCTCGTCCTGATCGCGCTTCTGGCCGCAGTGGTCGTCATCCCTGGCCTCCTGGCGCTTCGAACCTTCAATTCGATCGAGCGCATACCCGTCGCCGAGGTGTTGACGCCGGTGGCGGAGAGCAGCCCCGGCCGCAACCTGCTCCTCGTCGGCACCGATTCCCGCGCCGGAATCGACGCAGATGAGGAGAACGCCGGCCTGATTCTCGGCGGCGGCACCAGCGGCGAACGATCCGACACGATCATGGTCCTGCGCATTGCGGACGACGGCAGCTCGAGCATGTTGAGCCTTCCCCGCGATCTGTGGCTGCCGATCAATGGTGGCGATCCGCAGCGGATCAACACGGCGATCGCCCAAGGTCCCGCAGCCGTGATCAACACGATTCAAACGGAGCTTGGCCTTCCGATTTCGGGCTACGCCGAGGTGGATCTGGCCGGGTTCATCGATCTGGTCGATGCCATCGGCGGGGTGACGATCACCATCCCGCATCCGGCCTTCGACCGTGCGTCGGGGTTGGACCTCCCCGTCGCTGGCGATGTCGAACTCGACTCGACCCAGGCGCTCGCCTGGGTCCGCAGCCGCCGCTACACGGAGATCATCGATGGTGCCGAGGTGACGGACCCGACGTCCGACCTCGGCCGGGTCAAGCGACAGCAGCAGTTCCTCCGAGCGCTCTTCGAGAAGGTGAGTTCGGAACGCAATCCGCTGGAATTGAACGAGATGATGTCCTCGGTGGCCGGAGCGATTCGCATCGACGACCAGACGTCGATGACCGATGCCCTGGAGCTCGCGAATCGGATCCGAACGGGTTTGCCGGAGTCGGTCGAGCTCCCGACACGGCCGACGACGGTCGGAAGCGCAGCCGTTCTCGTGCTCGCCGACGGCTCCGAAGCGGTCCTCGCTCAGTTCCGCTGAGTGCCAAACGAGTTTGCGACACGCCCGCGGCCACGTATCCTTGCTCGGTTGTGACAACGTTCGATCGGTTGGCGGGCCGAATTTCCCTGGTGCTGTTGGCCGCCGCCATCCTGTGGGCCGCTGCCGTTCCTGCTGCCGCCACGGAGCCGGAACCGTCGGTGTGGCGGGCACCGGAGGCAGCGGGAGCACCGTTCGTCGCTGATCGGGCCCGATCCGATGCCGTGATCCGTCGGGCCGATCTGCTGCGCCGCAGCGACACGATCGCCGAGGCCGTCGCTGTTCTGGACCCTGCCACTCCGGAGTTCACCCGTCAGGCCCTCGAGGCCGAGCAGATGGCCCTGCGAGCGCTGATTGCCTCGCTCGACGTGTCCCATCTCGCCACAGCGACAGAGGACTACGGCATCGACGTCGGGATCTTCCCTGTCGATGAACTTCGCAAGATGTTCTACAACGACTGGCGGGAGCCGCGATCCGGCGGACGGCGACACGCCGGCAACGACACGCTCGCCCACACCGGCGTGCCCCTGCGTGCAATCGAGGACTCCACCGTGGAGCGGCTGACGACGTCGGCGCTCGGCGGCCGGACCATCTATCTCGTCGGCAAGAGCGGCGCCCGCTACTACTACGCACATCTCGACGAGGTGTTCACCTTCGAGCCGGGCGACACCGTCTACGCCGGGGAGCAGATCGGCACCGTCGGCGACACGGGCAACGCCCGAGGTGCTCCACACCTGCATCTTCAGTGGTCGCCCACGGGCGACTCGAACTGGGAGAACCCCTATCCCCTGCTGGTCGCGTTGTTCGGCCGCACAGAGGTGTATTCGAGCAAGGCGTTCGGTCCGCCCAACGCCCGCGCCTGACATACACTCGAAAGGGCATGTCCACGCCTGTCGAGCCGATCGCGGCCGCCCATCACTTCCTCGCAGGTTGTGTCCAGGCGGGGATGCGACATGTCGTTCTGTCCCCCGGTTCACGATCCACGCCGCTGACGGTTGCTGCGGCCGATGTCGAAGGGTTGGACTTCTCGATCCACCTCGATGAGCGAACGGCGGCGTTCGTGGCGCTGGGGCGGGCAAGGGTTTCCGGTGTGCCGGTCGGCGTCGTCTGAACCTCGGGCACGGCTGCCGCCAACCATCTTCCCGCTGTCGCCGAAGCCGGACAGTCCGGCGTCCCATTGGTCGTAATCACCGCCGACCGACCGCCGGAGCTCCAGGACTGGGGTGCGGGCCAGACCTTCGACCAGACACGGTTGTTCGGTACGCAGGTGGTCGATTCGATCGAGATGCCGGTTGGTGGCGAGGCGGGCGTCGAGCACGCCGTGCGTGCCGGCTGGCGGGCCGCCGACACGGCGGTGTCCCACAGTGGCCCGGTGCATGTCAACTGGCCGTTTCGGTTGCCGCTCGAGCCAACCGGCGATCCGATCCCGGCGGTGCCACAGCTCGGTTCGCGTTCCGACACCGTCGCTTCGTTGACGGCTGCGTCGGCCGCCGACGTCGCCGCGCTCACATCGACGCCCCACGGCCTGATCGTGGCCGGTCCGAACACCTGCCATCCATCGCTTGCGAGCGAACGAGAAGCAGTGTTCGAACTCGCTCGCCGAACCGGCTGGCCAATCGCCGCCGATGTGCTCTCGGGGCTTCGGGGGGCTCCGGACGACGTGCCGGTCATCGACGCCGCCGACCAGCTCTTCACGGTCCGCACGCTGCCCGAACCCGACCTGATCCTCCGCCTCGGCGAGACACCCACCGCGAAGCCGCTACGCCTGTGGTGGGAAACACTGGCCGGCCACCATGTGCTCGTCGACCCGCTGCGCCGGTGGCAGGACCCGTCCCATCGCTTCTCC
>CALBVR010000188.1 GCA_937969565.1 uncultured Acidimicrobiales bacterium
GTTCGCTCAGGCGGAGGCGCTCGCGTTCGGCAAGTCTGCAGACGAGGTGACGGCCGACGGCGTGCCGGCCGACCTGGTCGCCCACAAGACGTTCCCCGGCAACCGGCCGACCACGATGATGATGGCCGAGCGCCTCACCCCGTTCGTGCTCGGGCAGCTCGTGGCCCTCTACGAACACCGCACGTTCACGCAGGGCGTCGTGTGGGGTGTGAACAGCTTCGACCAATGGGGTGTCGAGCTCGGCAAGGTGCTCGCCACCGCGATCATCCCCGAACTCGAAGACGGCGCCACGGAGCTCGCTCACGACAGCTCGACGAACGCGCTGATCGAGCGGTATCGGGCGCACCACAACCGCTGAGCCCGCCACCCGAGTTCAGCCGGCCACGACCGCCTGAGTAGAGGACGGAGGCTGAACTCGAGCAGCTCGGCCCCGGGACGAAGTCCCGCTACCCGAGCTGCCGGTGACCTTGCTCGCGAGCTGCTGACCGATGAGCAGAAGCCCGGCCTGCTTGATCTCGTTGTTCCGCTCGCCCAACTCGATGAGCCCGCGGTGGCTCCACGTGCGGACCCGGATCGGGTCGCAGCTTTCGACCGTGGCGTTGGCGACTTCGCCGCTCACGAGGCTCATCTCCCCAACCACCTGAAGCGACCCCAACCGAACCACCTCGCCGGCCCGGGTCGTGACCTCGACCTCACCGTCGATCACCAACATCAACCGGTCGGTGCGCTCGTCGCACACGATCATCTTCTGGTGGCTGTCGATCAGTTCCTCGCGCCCGGCCGACCAGAGTTCGTGGAAGTCGACGTCGTTCAATGTCGGGAAGAGCTTGGCGTGGATCTCCTGTTCCTCCTCGTCCAGGTCGACGGCCCACCGTGCCGCGAACAGGCGGTAGATCTGCACGGCGTGCATCAGGCCGAAGGGAATGTTCCACCAGATGACGGAATGCACGCCGCTGGCCACCCCGTAGGCGATGAACAGGAACGTTGCCGCCAGCAGGACCATGCGCGCCTGCAGCATGCGGGTGAAGCCGGAGGACACGAGGTACACCGCGTACGCCACGTTCAGCAGAATCCACCCAAGATCGATGTCCACGTGCTCTGGTCCCCCACACTCCGGCCGGGTGACCCCGGCGCGCGTTTGCCTGTGTGGACAGTGTGCGGATCGGTGCACGTTCGGTCTGGCCACCCGTGGTCAATCCTCGGGTGGCGGGTGTCACCCGTCTTCGAAGATCTGCAGCACCCCGGAGTAGTTGGACACCCACACGTTGGCGTTGTTGGGGTCGACCGTGATGCCGATCGGCTTGTCGGCGGTCCGCAATTCCTGGATCTCTTCCATCGTCGAGGTGAGCACCTTCGACATCGTGTCGCTCACGTAGTTGACGACGTAGAGCACTTCGCCATCGGTGGACATGGCCATGGAGCGCGGGGCGTCGCCGGTTCGGACACGCTCCACGACCTCACCCGTCGCCAGATCGATCTTGATGACGCGACCCTCACCGTTCAACGTGGCGTACAGCGTCGAGTCGTCCGGACTCAGCACCACCGAACGTGGACCGCGGCCGACGTCGCGGATCCAACCGATCTCGAAGTCCACGCCCCACTCGCCGATGACCGCCTCGACGCTGTTCGGCGGAATGATCGCCACCTCCGGGCGCACGATCTCGTCCAGCGGTATGACGGCGATGTCCGTCCCGCCCATCTCGGTCACGTACGCGGTCGACGAATCCTGCGTGATCGCGATGCCACGGGGATGGCGGCCGATGTCGATCCGGGCGATCTCGCGGCCATACGTGGTGTCGACGATGCTCAGGTCATAGCTGCACCAATTGCTGACGAGCACATATTGATCGTCCGGCGTGACCGCCAGGAACTTCGGAACCGCTCCGACCTCGATCACCTGATCGATTTCGAGCGTGGCCGTATCCACCCGATACAGAAAGCTGTTGTCCCAACCGGAATCGGCACAGCCGTCACCCGGCTCCGGACCGAACCCCGGGCCGTACATCGCATAGTTCGACACATAGACGTAGGCGCCGTCGCTCGTGGACGCCGCCTCGACCGGAGCTCCCCGAGCCACCACACCGCCCTCAACGCCGTAGGAGGCCAAGTCGACCCGGTCCGGGATCGTCGCCAACAACGAGCCTTCCTGGTTGTAGACGGTGATCGAGTGGCGGTACATCATGTTCTGCGCAAAGAACATGCCGTTCGGTGTCGCCACCACCGACTTCGGCGAGATGTTGCCCGCCACCGAATCGATGCGAGCGAGCTCACGGTCGGCCAGCGGAATCGTGGTCGTCGTCGTGGTCGTGGTGGTTGTCGTTGACGTGGTTGTCGTGGTGGTGGTGGTCGTCGGTGCCACCGTGGTGGTGGGTGCGAGGGTCGTCGTCGTGGTCGTTGCCACCACATCGGCGATCGCCACGTTCTCCGCAGTCGCCTTGAACATCATGCCCAGCACACCGACGAGCACCAGCGAACCGAGCAGGCCGGCGTACGCGAACCCGTGCACACGCGCCCGGTCCGTCACCCCCTGCTTGCCTTGGTCCACACCGCGATCCGGATCCACCGAACCGATGCTACGCGCCCAGACGACCGATTCTGAACCGGGCTGGCGAGTTCACGGATTGGCAAGAACCCGGTACGGTGGTGGTTCGCCCGGTTTCGGCCGGGTGGTTTCTTGACAAGCGAGCACGGCGACACCACTCCCCCGGGAGCGGCGTCGCCAACCTTGCACACGGGGCTGATCG
>CALBVR010000189.1 GCA_937969565.1 uncultured Acidimicrobiales bacterium
GAACGCAACGAGTCGACGGCGGCGATGTGACAGCGCCGTCAACTGCGGATCTGCGTCTGGGTCGTTGGTGGTTTGGCGGAAGAGCTTCTGGTCTTCGTGGTCGATGGCGTTGAGTGCGGCTTCGCCGGTGACGGGGTCGAGGCGGGCATGAATCTCGACGTCGCCGTTCGAATGGGTCTTGGTCTTCAGGCCGTAGGCCAACTCACGGTCGGACGGCAACTGTCCGTCGGGATCTGCGTGCAGCAGCCAGTAGTTGCAGTCGGATTGAAACTTGTCCCACAACAGGAGCTTGGCGTGCGTCACCAACATGTCCTGATCACGCCGAAAGAACTGATCGGTTCGACGGTTGTGGAGTGACTTCAGATGCTTCACGTGGGCGTCGGTGATCTCCCCGCGTTGCCAGGCTTCACGAACCGCCGGGAACGCGTCCACCCACAGCCCCAACGTCTTGTACGGGGCGAGTTGCTCGGCCGGCGCGCCTGTGGATCGGGCCAACAGGATCGACATCGACCGCACATTGTTTCGGCGCGGAACGCCACAGCGGTCAGCTTCGGCAACCGCCGCAGCAGCGGCCGCCTTGGCCCGCTCGGCAACCCGGATGGCTCGTATTGCCCGCTGCTCCAACACGTCAGCGTCGACCGTGAAATCCGAACACGCCGCCAACGCGTCGAACCCGGAATCGATCCGATCGAAGGCTTCCTCGAACGACGCCACCGACTCGAGTTCAACAACAGCCATCCGAAATCACCTCCTCCTTCTCAGCGACGAACAGAAACCTGCATTCAGGGATCTGGAACGGCTGGGGTGGGATGAACGGGTACCCGTGAGTCTAGTCGAACATTTGTTCGATCAAAACCTCTTTCAAGGCGAAACCGCAGAAATCAGGCGAGGGAGGCGATGGCCCGCTCGACGGCGACTGCCGCCAGGATTCGGGCGGTGGCGAGGTCGTCGGCAGCCTGGTCGGTGAGCGGCTGGGCCACGGCGACGATGGCATCGCCATCGGCGGGACCGTGTGCCGGGATCAGGGCACGAGCAAGGCCGTCGTGGCCGGCTTCGGCAAGCAGCCGGCATTGGGTCTTCGTGAAACGCCCGTTGGTCACGACGACACCGATGGTCGTGTTCTCGGCCAGCGGAGACTCCGCCTTCGGCCAATCGAACGAGCCGTCGGCGACTGCATCCGCGACCTCGGCACCGGCGGCGTCCACCACGAGGTCGCCGACGGCGTTCACGGCAATCAGCGCTCCGACAATCAGATCGTCCCGGCGCGCCGTCGCCCACCCAATTCCGGCAGCGCGGACGTGATCGGGTCCGCGCCACTTGCCAACCGTGGCGCCGGCCCCAGCACCGACGGCACCGACCTCGAACCTCGGCGCGCACGCTGCCAACGCGGCCGCTCCATCGGCCGGCGTCGGGCGAACAGAGGCGTCACCGACTCCGAGATCGAACAGCGACATGCCGACAACGATCGGAACCACGCCGAACTTCGTCTCGAAACCGACGCCTTCCACTTCGAGCGAATCGGCAACGCCGCTTCCTGCGGCAAGGCCGAAGGCGGAACCGCCCGACAGCACCACCGCATCAACGGACTGCACCGAGCGGGTCGGGTCGAGCAGGGCGAACTCCCGCGTCGCCGGAGCGCTCCCCCGCACTTCGCCCGACGCGACGACCGGACCATCGAATCGGAGCACCGTGCACCCGGTCCGAGCATCCGCGTCGGTGGTGTGGCCGACTCGCAACCACGGAAACGGCGACTCCACAGACCTCATGATCCTCCTGCGTGGCATGCTGGAGCCATGCACATCTCCATCACGTACTGCGTCCCTTGAGACTATTCGGCCCGCGCCGTGAGCGCGGCCAGCGACCTGATGACGAACTATCAGCACGTCATCTCCTCCCTGACCTTCGAGATGGGCGACAAGGGAGTCTTTGACGTCGTCGTCGACGGCGACATGCTCTACTCCAAGGCGGACACCGGTCGCCATGCCAACGATGGCGAGGTACTCGAGCTCTTCACGGCAAAGCACGCCGAGGGTGTCACTCGATTCGGGAGCTGAGTGCGCGCTGATCGATTGATCGCACTGCTGCTCTTCCTTCAGCAGAAGGGTCGGGTCACCGCCGCGCAGGTGGCCGAGGAACTCGAGGTGTCCACGCGCACCGCGCGACGCGACCTGGAAGCGCTCGCCATGAGTGGCGTGCCCGTTTACTCGACCCACGGCCGAGGTGGTGGTTGGCAGCTGCTCGGTGGTGCGTCGACCGATCTGACCGGCCTGTCGGCCGACGAGGCCCGCGCCCTGTTCCTCGCCATCGGCCCAACGGCCGCCAGCACGCCGGAACTCCAACAGGCGCTACGAAAACTGACCGGTGCGCTTCCGGAGACGTTCCGGCCCGATGCCACCGCAGCCACGGCCGCCATCCGCATCGACCCTGCTGCATGGGGCCGGACGGCGGGAACCCGGGATCCACGCCACCTCGACGAACTCACCCATGCCGTCGTCGCCGGAAGGCAGGTGTGGATGGACTACGACTCCGCCCGCCGCTCAAAGGGACCGCGCACCGTCCACCCCCTCGGCCTCGTCACGAAGCGAAACATCTGGTATCTCGTCGCGAACACCGACGATGGTGTCCGCACTTTCCGCGTCGGCCGCATCCGCGAACTCCGACAGCTCGATGAACCCGTCGACCGCCCACCGGACTTCGACCTGGACGAGGCGTGGGCCGAGATCGTCGCCGAGGTGGAAAAGCAGCGCATCGGTCTCCGGGTCCGCGCCCACGTGCACCCGAGCTTCACCGCACCGCTCCATTGGGTGTTCGGCGCCAACTGCGAGGTCCACGGTGAAACCGACGACGGCTGGATCGACTGCTCGATCGGCGACGCCAGCCACCGGTCGTTCGCCGCGCAGATCGCCGGATGGGGCAGCCAGATTCGGCTGCTCGACCCGCCCGATCAAGTCGTCGAGGAGCTCCGTCGCATCACCGCCGAGCTGAACGAAACCTGGGGCTGATTCAGGCCGAGACCGCCGCAACGAGGGCGGCGGTCCCGTCGGCGAGCGCCTGCCGCTGGTCCTCGGTCAGCCCGGCGTAGTGCTGCGCCATGCGGGCGTCCGTCGTCTCGTCCACCTTGACGAGCAGGGCCCGGTCCTCATCTGTCGGTTCCGGAAGCTCGTCCCAGCCGAACATCTTGCCGTCGTTCGGACGACGGATCGCATGGGCGACCACCGGGTCGAGGCCGTGCGCCACGATGGCGGCGAGGTGCACACTGCCGCGAAGCTCCCGCAGCACGATCGCGTTGAACGTCGCTGCACCGAGCTCGTCCGCCGGGGGCTCCTCGGCCGAGTAGCCGGCAAACAGCGCGAGCGCAGCCGGGTTCACGGATGCAAAGAGCGCCGCGGCAGCGTCGTTGAACGGGGCGAGACCCTCAGCGCCCGCAAACTTCTCCCGGCCCAGATCCTCGGCCCAGTCCAGGTAGTTGCGGCTCGCATCACGAGGCGACATCCGTTCAGACGCCGAGTCCCACATCTTCTTCACGAGTGTCGGGTTGAAGTAGCCGAACGCCGACCAGACGACGGCAGCTTCGACATCGCCGAGCACGCCGCCGCGGCCGAGGAAGTACATGCGAAAGCCATCGAGCCCGGCTTCCTTGCTCTTCGCGACCACCCCGGCATCGAAGTAGTGCATCGCTCCGACGAACGAGAGTGACGGATCGACGGCGGCAACGGTTTCCTCGGGGGTCATGCCGCGAGCCTATGGCGACCCGGGTGATGCTGCGGCACTGGCCAGAAGGCCGTCGAGGGCATCCGCAACCACCGGCCAGTCGAACCGGCCGGCCAGCGCCTCGGGCAGTCCGACCAAGGCCCGACGAGCGTCCGGCAGACCCTCCAGAACGACCCGAAGCCGATCGCCGAGACGCCCCTCGTACAGCACAGCATCGTGGAACGACTCGGGCACCACCTCGGGATAGCTCAACCGTTTGGGCAGCAACGGCACGGAGCCCGCAATCATCGCCTCGATCATCGCGATGCCGAAGTACTCGTGGACCGCCGTGCTGCACACCACATCGGCTTTACGCAGCAGTGCCACGTAGCGGTCACGCGGCACGTGGCCCCACTCGACGATCCGGTCAGCGAAGCGCTGGTGCGCGGCTTCGAACTCCTGCGGATCCGAACGGGCATTCTCGCCGACCACAGCGAGACGCCACTCGAGGTCCTCGACCGACCGAAGCGCTCCGAAGAAGGCCTGCGGATTCTTGTCGTGATCCCACCGATGGTTCCAGAGGATCACCGGCGGGTTCGCATCCGCCCGGGCGGCCCGCTGGCGGATGGCCGCTGCGTCCACACCGACCGGCACCACGACCGACGCCTCTGGATCGACCGGACACGCGTCTGGCACGGACGCGTACAACGCCTCAACACCGGCGGCCGCCTCTCCACGATGAAACGACGAGTTGAACACGACCGCATCCGCAGCAGCCATGGACGCAACGTGGGTCGATGCGAACTCTGCTCCCGTCGACCGGAGCGCACCGCGAACATCCGGATCCGGAAAGGCGAACTGACTCTCGTGCAAGTAGAGGACGACTGGCACCTCCCCCAGCGACCGGCGGGCCAGACCGACGAACGCAGCGACATCGACCATGGACGACACGAGGACCACGTCGGGCCGCCAACCGTCCGCAATCTCCATCTCGGCCTGTC
The DNA here is from genome assembly GCA_937969565.1 of uncultured Acidimicrobiales bacterium. GTDB lineage: Bacteria > Actinomycetota > Acidimicrobiia > Acidimicrobiales > SHLQ01 > SHLQ01. The sequence continues at coordinate 4,692 of CALBVR010000189.1, forward strand.
GTGCCAACTCGACCGCTCCGAGACGCATGCGCCACCGCCACCGCTCGCCGGGCAGCACCACGGTCCGAACGTCGAATGCACTGTGCCGGGCGAAACCCTCCGCCCACGCCCGATGCGAGGCCACGCCATACGGCTCGAGCAGCAGCACACGCTCGACCGAACCGTCCGTTCCCATGGCCCGAGGTTACGCTGCTCGAATGGAACTGATTCTCGTCCGCCACGGCCGACCCGAACGGGTGGACCACGATCCCTCCGGCGCCGATCCCGGCCTCACCGACCTCGGCCATCGGCAGGCCGCGGCCTCCGCCGACTTCCTCCAGAACGCCGGCATCGAGCACGTCTACGTCAGCCCCATGCTCCGGGCGATCGAGACCGCCAAACCGCTCAGCACCCACGTCGGCCAGGACGAGGCAACCGTCGTCGACGGCATCGCCGAATTCGACCTCGGTGAGACCAGCTACATCCCCGGCGAAGAACTCGAGCTCACCCAGGAAGGGGTCGACGCGCTCTACGCCAAGATGATGGCGCCCGAGTTCGCCGAGCGAGTCATCGACGGCATGGACCACATCATTCGGAACAACCCGGGCGGCCGAGTCGCAGCGGTCTGCCACGGTGGCGTCATCTCCCGCTACCTCTGCCACATCCTCGGACTGGACCCGGCAACCACCTATCTCAACTCCGAATACACGGCCGTCACGCGGCTGGAAGCATCGTCCAGCGGTCGCCGCTCCATGCTCACATTCAACGAGCACCACTGGCTCCATTCGCTCTGAGTCGCCTACGGTCGTCCCAATGACGACCGTGTGGGAGCCGCCGGTCCTTGCCGAGGACGAGCTGCGCGAAATCGAATCGCGCATCGTCAACGCGTTCACCACGCGCTCGACCGACGGCCTCTCCGTGCTCGGCTTCGGCGAGCTCGGCCTCGCCATCGGCTGGCCCACCGAGGCGCCGACCATGGTCGTCAAACGGCAGACCGTCGGAACTCCCGAGACGGTGCGGGCCGACCTCGACCGCATGCAGCAGTACCACGACGCGCTCGAAGCCCACGACCTCCCCGTGCTTCCGACGGAGCTCCGAACCATCCGACTCGAGAGCGGCGACGACGCCGGCTACGTCGTCCAGCCATTGGTCGCACGCGAGAACCTCGTCGAGCATCTCCTGCCCGACATCACACCGACGGTCAACCATCCGATCCTCATCGCGATCCGGGACGCAGTGATCGGCGTCGTCCACGACGGCCCGTCCGGCGGACTGTCGGTCGACGCCCAGGTGACCAACTTTGCGTGGGATGGCTCGGGTGTCACCGTCATCGACACGACGCCTCCACTCGTCTGGGAGGCCGACGGCGGACCGTTCTACGACGTCGGCAATTACCTCCTGGCCATCCCCGCTCCACTCCGCCCGGCCGCCATGAAGATCACCCGGCAGCAGGGCGACCGTGTCCGGACGGGAACCGGCGCGCTCACCCAGACCTGCGTCTTCCTCAAACGCATCGAACTCGACCGGTGGGTCGACGCCGCGATCGAAACCTTCAACGACGCCCTCGACACACCCATCGAGCGGGACGAAGTCGAGAAACTCTTCCGCGAGGCGACCAAGAACTTCCCGCTCATCAAGTTCATGGCCCGAATCCAACGATTCTGGGTCACGAAGGTCCGCCGCAGCGAGTACCAGTACTTCATCACCAACAGTTTCAGCGGGGAGATCCTGTGACCGCTCACGTCACCATCGTCGGGGCCGGACTTTCCGGCCTCATCGCCGCCCACGAACTCGCCTCCACCGGCGTGTCGGTCGACGTGCTCGACAAGGGCCTCGGCGTCGGCGGGCGCCTCGCCACCCGACGCATGTCCGGCGCCACCCTCGATCACGGCGCCCAGTTCTTCACCGTGCGGGGCCAACGATTCCGCGAATTCGTCGACGACGCGATCGAAGCGAACGTCGTCGACGTCTGGTGCCACGGATTCGGGATCCGCGACAAGTACCCCCGCTACTACTGCCCGGCAGGGATGACCGCACTCGCCAAGTGGCTGGCCGACCGCGTCCGCGCCGCCGGGGCAACGATCGTCACCGATGTCCGGGTGGAGTCGGTCGGCCGGAACGCCAACGCCTGGGAACTCACCGATACCGAAGGTCGCACACAACCAACCGACGGGGTCATCCTCACCCCGCCGGTCCCCCAGACACTCGACCTGCTTCGCATCGGCGGCGTCGAGCTCACCTCACCATTCGACCGGCAGCTCGACGCCATCTCCTACAAGCCGACCATGGCGCTGCTCGTGGTGCTCGACGGACCGTCAGCCGTTCCGCGGCCCGGCGGCGTGCAGCGAACCGAACGCGACCTCTTCACCTTCATCGCCGACAACCAGATGAAGGGCGTGAGCTCCGTCCCGGCGCTCACCTTCCACGTCAACGGGCCCACCAGCAACCAGCGCTGGGACGACGACCCAGCGGAGGTCGAAGCCGACCTCATGCGCATCGCCTCGCCGTGGTTCGGTGGTGCCGGCGTCGTCGAATCGCAGCTCAAGAAGTGGAAGTTCGCCGGACCGTACATTCCGTTCCCGGCATCTTCGCTCGTCGTCGAGTCCGACCCCGGACCCCTCGTCCTTGCGGGCGACGCATTCGCCGGTCCCAAGGTCGAGGGAGCATTCAACTCGGGTGTGTCCGCCGCGGCGGAGATCGCCAGCCGACTGGCCTGACTGCCGCCTCTCTCCTACTGGCCATCAGAAGAACGGGCTGAACCAGACCTCGGGCTCCGGCTCCGGCTCGGGGCTCCTTCGTGGACCCAACCGAAGCGCACGCATCGCCCAGGCGCCGAGCATTGGCCCCGGGGCAAGGATCAGGAACGCCCACCCCCCTCCCCAGGCATCCCGAACGACCGGGACGAGGAAGATAGTGAAGACCGTGAGGGTGAAGCCGACGGCGAGCTGCAGGGTGA
>CALBVR010000190.1 GCA_937969565.1 uncultured Acidimicrobiales bacterium
CTCGTCGTCGAGGCTCTGGACCGAATCTTCGAGTGCCAACAGTCCGTCACGACGGGCCCGGTCGGCGAACTCGAGGATGGTCTGGATGGTCGCCTCGGCGTCGGGTGTCTTCGGAGGCATGACTGCCTTGAGCGTCACACCGACGAAGCCGGTCGCTTCCTCCATTGTTCCGGAGGCGAGCGTCGCACCGATGGTGCCGCCGATGACCAGAATGATCGAGTCCGGGGACGAGAAGAACACGCCCACCGGGTCGATGCCACCCATGATCATTGCGCCCATCGTCGTGCCGATGGCTATGAGAATTCCGACCAGGGTTATCGGATCCATGTCGATCCCTTCTTGCTGTTCGGCCGACGGTGACCGTCAGCCCTGCGTCTCGTGGTTGTCATGTGGACTCTCCCGGTTCTGGGACGAGCCCAAGGGGGCCGGAGGCCTCCTCGGTGATCCTGGGGTCGTCGCGGAGCGAGAGGATCCCGGCCCGGTACCGCTGGATGCGGTCGACGAGTTCGCTGGGGTGCTCCCTCGCCACGAAGCGCGTGCCGTCGATCAGGGTGATGACCGTGTCCGGAGTCGCTTCGATGACCTCGATGAGGTCCGCGTTGACGATGATCTCGGTGTCGTTGAGTCGGGTTATCTGAATCACTCGCGTGCTCCCGCCGGGAAGTGGCCGATGGCCTCACCGGAGCCCGACCGTCATGGCCGGACCCCGGTGATGGCCGGAGGCCGAGTCGCTATCGACTGAGGTTCACCAGTTCCTGGATCATCTCGTCGCTGGTCGTGATCACCCGGCTGTTCGCCTGGAAGCCCCGCTGGGCGATGATCAGATTGGTGAACTCGAGCCCGAGTTCAACGTTTGAGGTCTCGAGCTGTCCGGCGGCCAGGAGGCCTCGTCCAGCAGAGCCGGCCTGACCGACGAGCGCATCGCCGGAGGCCAGTGTCTCGCGGAAGGCCGTGTCGCCTTCAGCGCCGAGCCCGTTCGGGTTCGCGAATCCGGCAAGTGCGAGCTGACCGAGGTCGATCGTCTCGCCGTTCGAGAACACGCCGGAGATGATGCCGCTGGCATCGATGGCGAACGCCCGGAGCGATCCGGTCTCGCTGCCATCGTTCGTCAGGACGTAGGGATCCGTGCTGGCCCCGTACTGCGTCATCGTGGTCAGGTCGAAGTCGAAGTTGATGTTCGTTCCGTTCGGCGTCGTGAAGGTCACGGCGACCGCACCGGGTGGGTTGACCAACTCGCCTGTTGCCGGGTCGAACGTGATCGCCTGCGTGGCGACGGTGGCGCCGCCCTCGTCGGTCATCGTCATGGTCCACGCGTCGTCGGCGGTTTTGTTGAACGCCAACAGGACGGTGTGGACGACACCCTGACCGTCGACGACCTCCACGACCGACTCCGCTGGTGGATCCGCCACCAACTGGTCGACGGACAGATTGCCGCCGTATTCGATCAACGAGGTGGCCCGCGGTGGGATCGTCTGCGAGCTCGGAACCTCGATGTCCGTCAGCGGCGCATTGGTGTTGATGCCGCCGACCGCATCGTCGCGGACCCAGCCCTGGACGATCGCACCCGACGGGTTCACGAGCCGTCCGGAAGAGTCGAACCGGAACGAACCGGCCCTGGTGTACAGCTGCTCGGCATCGGAACGGACGACGAAGTAGCCGTCGCCCTCGATGGCGACGTCGGTCGACTGGTTCGTCACCAGTGCGGCGCCCGGGTTCTGGGACAGCATGGTGGCGGCCACCTTCACACCGAGGCCGACCTGTGTCGGGTTCACGGTTCCGGTGGACGCGTTGGCCAGCGAGCCGGCCTCCTGCAGTTGGGAAAGGGTGTCGGCAAACTCGACACGGCTGGCCTTGAAGCCGGTCGTGTTGACGTTTGCGATGTTGTTGCCGATCACGTCGGCCATTGTTTGGTGTGCTCGAAGGCCGGAGACGGCCGAGAACATTGAACGCATCATGATTGATGAACTCCTCTGGTCATTCGTTCGTGGTCTGCCGTCCGTGGCATAGGTGATTCGTCCTGAACAGAAGTGGTGGGGTTGGGCCTACAGCGCGTCCTCCTCGGAGGCGGGCTCAGATCCGTCATCGTTCGTGACGAGTTCGATCGGGTTGGCGTCATTGGCGGTGTCGGCACCGGGGGCCGAGGTTGCGATGATGTCGTCGATGCTCACGCGGGAGCCATCAACGATGAGGTGGGGATCGCCGTAGTTGTATTCGACCCCACTCACCAGGCCGGACACCGAGCTCCCGGTGAAGGGGTCGATCGCCGTGACCTCCTGGCCGATCAGGCCGGAGGCCATCGTGGCCTGCTGAAAGGCGATGAGTTCGGTCTGCTGTTCGGCGACCTTCGTCATCTGCTCGACCATCGTGAACTGTGCGGTCTGCGCCATGTACTCGTTGTTGTTCATGGGCTCGAGCGGATCCTGATAGCGGACCTGCGCGACGAGCAGCTGGAGGAACATGTCCTTGTCTGCTCCCGAGGAGTCAGCGATGCTCTGCGTCGACGTCTCGGTCGAGATGCCGGTGATTCCGTTGATCATTGACATTGATGGTTCCTTCTCAGATGCGGAGCACGTTGCCGCCGTGCCCGGGAGTCGTGGTTGATTCGGCGGTGTCGTCGTCGTTGCCGGCGACGTCGTCGACGTCACCGTCGATGTCGAACGGGGTTTGGTCGGACGAGCGCTCGTTCGTTTCGTTCGTGCCGCCGGATTCGGCGTCTGCGCCGGGCTCGCCGTCATGACTGACGTCGAAGGAGTCCAGCTCGACCCCCTGCGCCCGCAGCGTCGATTCGAGTGTTTCCTGCAGGCGTCCGAGGATGGCCACGGTCGACTCCGAGTCGGCAAGGATCTCGATGGCGACGTCGCCGGCGGCCGTCAGCGAGACACGCAGTGAGATGTCGCCGAGTCCCTCCGGGCTGAGTTCGAGGCGCACTTCGCCGCCCGAGCCGGTGGCCATGTTCGCGATCTGCTGCGGAATGCGGGAAACGCTGACCCGTTCCGTTTGTGGCGTCGTGGTGAGGGGTTCGAAGACCGTGCCGCTGACGACGCTCGAAAGACTGGCCGATCCGAGCGTGTCGTTGGCCGTCGTGTCGGCGGCGGCGCCCTTGTCTCCGCCCGTGAGGTCGATGTCGACGCCAGTGCCTGTGCCGGGGCCGGCCAGATCGATGTCTGCATCGTCGGCGACGGTGTCGACCGTCGTGGTGGTCTGGACTGGCGCTTCTGCGCCGTCCGCATCGAACGGGCTCATGGAGTCGGGGCCGCCAGAGGACTCCACGCCGGCATCGACGTCCACATCCGGAGGTGCGAGGTCTGCCGGCTCGGGGGCATCGGCGCCCGGCAGGGTGGTTTCCACCGCGTTCGCGTTGAGCTCGGGTTCGTCCGGCAGCGCGGCGCTTCGAATCGCATCGCCGATGGTGACGCCGGCCAATGGGCCGTCTTCCACGAGCGGGCTCGCGGCTTCCGCAGCCGGGCTGCCCTGCTCGACCGCGGGATCGATTGCGGGTTCGGTGGTGGGCATCGTCCCGTCGATCACCGGAGTCGGTGTCGCGTTGGGGATCAGCGCCGCGCCGTTGGTCGGGGCCGGGGTGTCGGCCGCGGAGTGGTCCACGACCACACCAGCGCTTGGCTCGATCGGAGCGGCAACCTCGGGGACCGGGGGAGGCTGCGGAGCGAACGGGATGATTCGTTCGCCCGTCGACAGCGATCGCCAGCGCTGCAGCACCATCGGCACGTAGTTCTGGGTTTCCTCGAACGGTGGGATTCCGCCGTGGCGCTGCACGGCACCCGGTCCCGCGTTGTAGGCCGCGAGGGCGAGTTCGACACTGCCGAATCGGTCGATCTGTTCCCGCAGGTAGCGGGCACCGCCATCGAGGTTCTCCAACGGGTTCGTCGGATCGACGCCCAGCCCGGCGGCCGTGCCGGGCATGAGCTGCATGAGCCCCATCGCTCCGGCGTGCGAGACCGCCGACGGGTTGAAGGCCGACTCCTGCCATGAGACCGCCATCAGCAGGTTGACGTCGAGACCATAGCGATCGGCCGTCTCCTCGAACGCGGCTCGCAGCGACTCCGTCATCGCCGGCGCTGAACCGACCTGGTGGGTGCGCGGTCCGCCGAAGAGTGCCTGGGTCGCCACGGAACCCGAAGCTGAATAGTCCTCGAGCAGGCCCTCGAACTCGGCCGCGTCCGCATCGGACACGACAGGCGAGAGGGGTGGCTCGAAACGTGCCTCGATCGAGGCGATCCGCTCTTGTACCTGGGCAAATCCGTTCATCGGTTCCTCCGTTGCCAGCCGGCGACGGCGATGTCATCCATCGCCCGCTCGGCGGCCTGCGTTGCGAGAACAGCCCAAGCCAGCTTGTGCTTCTCGTCGATTCGCTCGACCGTGCGCCGGTAGCGCATGTCAGCGAGCATTTCGTTTCGTTCTTCCACCGCTCGTTCGATCTGGTCGGTGAGGTGCGCCTTGGCGATGAGTGCCGTGCGGGCGCTCGCTGCGGCGAGCTCACGGCGGCGCTGGAGCTCATCCACCGTGCCGATGCTCGGCTTCGGGGTGGCTCGGTGCTGCGCCTCGATGAAGCGTTGCCTGGCCGTCTCGATTTCGCGGAGCCGCGCCGCGTGCTGCGCGGTCGACTTGTCCTCTCGGAGCTTCGCCACCTTGAGGACGGCGGCGAGCCGGTTCTTCTTCTTGGTCACGCGGGGTTCCCCTCGGTCGAGGCGGTTCCGCTGACGGTCCGGATGGCATCAGCCATCGCATGCAACTCCGTCAGCGACTGGTCACGGGGCAGAACTTCGTGCAGGTTCTGCTGGAGGAAGGTGGTGATCGGGGTGCGAAGCGTCAGGTAGGCATCGAGGGCCGGGTTCGTGCCGGCCTCGTAGGCGCCGAGTTCGACCAGGTCTCGTCCGTTCTCCCAGGCGAGAAGCACCTGGCGGAGCGCGGTCGCATCGTCGAGATGGGTCGCCTCGGCGACCTTGCCGGCGAGTCGACTCACACTGTTGAGCACATCGATCGTCGGGAAGTGTCCGGCGGCGGCGAGCTCACGGCTGAGCACGACATGTCCGTCGAGGATGCTTCGCACGTGGTCGGTCACCGGCTCGTTCATGTCGTCGCCCTCGACGAGTACTGTGTACACGCCGGTGACGCTGCCGACCTCGAGCGGACCGGTCCGCTCCAGGAGTTTCGGAAGCAGGGCAAAGACGGAAGGCGGGAATCCCCGCGTCGTCGGCGGTTCGCCCGCCGTCAACCCGACCTCACGCTGGGCCATGGCGACCCGGGTGACCGAATCCATCAGCAGGAGCACGTTCTTGTTCTGCGCGGCGAACCACTCCGCCACCCGGGTGGCGGTGAAGGCCGCTCGGATGCGTGTCGGTGCCGGCTCGTCACTCGTGGCGACCACGACGACGGTGTTCTTCATCCCGTCCGGTCCGAGGTCATCTTCGATGAACTCCCGGACTTCGCGTCCGCGCTCGCCGATCAAGCCGACGACGACCACATCGGCCTGGGTGCCGCGGGCCATCATTCCGAGCAGTGAGCTTTTGCCGACGCCACTGCCGGCGAAGACGCCGATGCGCTGTCCCTCGCCGCACGGGAGCAACGTGTCGATGGTGCGAACGCCGAGACCGAGTGGCTCGGAGATGCGCTGGCGCGTCATCGGATTCGGCACGTCGTTGGTCAGCTCGACCCGTTCGATCAGGCCGTCGATCGGACCCTTGCCGTCGATCGGGTTGCCCATCGCGTCGATCGTTCGGCCACGAAGCCCGGCGCCGAGCGCAAGGGTGGTGTTCGCGGCGACCGAAACCGGATCGCCGGCGGAGATGCCGTTCGTGTCTCGCAGCGGCATGACGACGCATCGGCCGTCGCGCACGGCGATCACCTCTGCGGGCATCTTCTGCTCGCCCACGGCGAGCAGAGCGCCGACGGGAGGGTTGAGCCCCGACACGGTGAGTTCGAGACCGGCGACGCCAACGACGCGTCCGGTCACGTCGAAACGAGAGATCGAGTCGAGAACCGCGGTGTTCATGCTGCCTCCTCGACGTTCGTTGCGTCGTCGAGCAGCGCGGCGCGCGCCCGGTCCAGGACCGCCGAAACATGCAGACCGATGTCCGGACCGTCTGTCTGGACGATGAATGCACCATCGGTGAGGTTTCGGTCGGCGATGACGTCAACGTCGTCGGGCAACAGCGCAGTCAGCGCATCGGCCAGTTCGGGCGCGACGCGAATTCGCTGCGGACCACGCTCGTCGTGTTCGGCCACAGCCTGTTCGACCAGCTGAGCCACAATCTCCGGCTGTCGCAGTTCCTGCCCGAGAACCCACTCAGCGATGTTGATCGCGCCGTCGACCAGTGCGGTCGAGTCCGCCCGGAAGGCGAGCGCGCGGCTCTCGGGTGTGCGATCGGCAAGGTCACGCAGCGAGGCAGCGATCGATTCGATCACCGGCCCCAGGCTGGCGATCGCCTCGTTCATTCCCGACTGGCGTGCGGTTTCGCACAGCGACTCGGTCTCGGATGCGGTGAACAGCAACGGCTCCTGCGGAGCCTCGGGCCGCGTCGGCTCGAGCTCCACGACGGCCGTGGTTGGGACATCACCCGACTTCAGGATTCGTCGACTACTCGTCATCGTCATCGTCGTCCCCGCCTCCGCCTCGTTCGATCGTGATCGCACCCGATTCCTCGAGTGTCCGAACCGTTGCAACGATTCGCTTCTGGGCGCCCTTGATCTCGCCCCCGGCCGGGTTGCGGAGGAACTCGATCTCCTCCGCCAGGTTCTCCCGGGCACGGGTGGAGAGGTTGTCCATGAACTTGTTCCGCAGTTCCTCGCCCGCCGGGTACAGGGCGAACGAGAGGTCGCTGGTGTCGACCGACTTGAGGATCTCCTGAATCGCCCGGTTGTCGAGCAGGGCGATGTCGTCGAAGACGAACAGGCTCTCCTTGATCTGGGCCGCAAGTTCCTCGTCGCGTTCGGCGATCTGTTCGAGGACCCGCTTCTCGACCTTCTTCGACACCTGGCCGAGGATCTCGACGACGACCTCGAGACCCGGGATCTCCTCGAGTCCCTCTGGCTTGATGCGCGGGGTGATGCGTTCGCGCATGTCCCGTTCGACGATCTCGTAGAGCTGGGTGTTGATCGGAGCGATGGTGGCGATGCGCATGTGCAACTCCGCCTGCGCCTCCTCGTCGAAGTACTTGAGGATGCGGGCCGCGATCATCGGATCAAGGGACGCCAGCGCCAGGGCCAGGGTGCCGATCGGTTCGCGGCTGATCGCACGAGCGGCCAGTTCCGGTTCGGCCTCGATGAGGAAGCCGAAGGGTTTGCCTCGAGGGTCGATGGCCTCTTTGACTTCTTCGGACTTCTCCGGACCGAACGCGGTGGCGATCACGTCGATTGCGTATCGCAGGTCGCCGGCCGGACTGGTCTCCTCCTCGAGGCCCGTGAGCACGTTCTGCAACGTGGAGGTGACTTCCTCTTCCTCGAGTTCGGGGACCCGCACCATTGCGTCCGCGATCTCTGGCAGGAGCTCCTCCGGGAAGGTCTGCAGGATGGCGGCCGCCCGGTCGCGTCCGAGTGCAACCAGCACCTTGGCCAGCTCTTCGATTCGGGGGTTTGCGGTGGCCAGCATCAGTTCTTGACACCCTCATCTGCCCAGCTGCGGAGCAGGGCGGCGACCTCGATCGGCTGCGAGTCGATGATTCGCATCACGTCGCTGGCCGAACGTGGTCCCGCCTCGAGCGACTTGATCTCGCCGTCCTCGCCCTCGCCCTCGGCGTCGGAATCGTCATCCGAGGCGTCGTCGGAGGCGTCCTTCTCCTCGCCGTCCTCATCCTCCTCATCGCTGCCCTCTTCGAGTGCATCGAGATCGAGCACCTCGACATCGACCGGCTCGAGGTTGGCCGTGAAGGTCTTCACTCCCTTCCGAAGGGAGAGCACGACCATCAGGATCAACAGAACGGCGAAGGCGGTCTGCGCGATGCCCAGGTAGGGGGCGATGGGCGCCAGGGGGTCGGATGGTGCTGCGGCCGCGTCGGGCGCCGTCTCGAGGGCTTCGACGAACCGTTCGTCGAAGGCGAT
>CALBVR010000191.1 GCA_937969565.1 uncultured Acidimicrobiales bacterium
GACGGATGGCGGGGAGCACCGCGCGAACCGCGTCGTAGCGACAACGGGACCGTGGACGCCGGAGCTTGCGGCACCGGTCGATGGGGAGCACCTCGAGGTGACCCGACAGCTGGTGGTCTGGTACGAAGTCGACGACCTCGACGCCTGGACCACCGAGAACCATCCATTCGTCATGTGGATCGCCGAGGACATCGCCGACTACGTCGCACTCTTCCCATCACCCCCGGGCGGCGCCCCCGGCCTCAAGACGGTGAGCGAACAGTTCAGCACCTTCTGCACACCCGACTCGGCCGAGCACACGGTGAGCGACGAAGAGATCCTCGACCTTCACACTCGACTGCTCGCCCATAGGGTCTCCGGCGTCACCCCACGAGCAATCCGGGCGGAGATCTGCTTGTACACGAACACGCCGGACGAACACTTCCTCATCGACGAGCATCCGGATTCGCCCCGCATCACCACCGTGTCCGCATGCAGCGGCCACGGATTCAAGCACTCCACGGCCATCGGTGAGGCGCTCGCCCAGCAGGTCGCCACCGGCACGAGCACACTGGATCTGGAGCCCTTCCGGCGCCGTGGCTGACCACAACTGAACCACGCTCAGTAGCCGAGACGCTCCAGGAGCTCGACTTCGGTCTGCCAGTTCTTGGCGACTTTGACGTTCAGGTCGAGGTACGTGCCTTCGCGCAGCTGCTTGCGGGCTTCGATGCCGACCTGCTTGATGACGGAACCCTTCTTCCCGATGACGATGCCCTTCTGGCTGTCCCGTTCGACGAGGATCTCGCAGCGGATGTGCGGCCAGTCCATCTCGGTGACCCGGGTGGCAACGGAATGAGGCATCTCGTCCCTCAGCACGTTGAGGAGCTGCTCGCGCACGAGCTCGGCGACCCAGAAGGCATCCGCCGAGTCCGACGTCATGTCCTCCGGGTAATAGGGCGGGCCGACGGGCATGCGGCTGGCCAGATGGTCGAGCAGCTCGTCAACCCCATCGCCCGTCTTCGCCGAGACCGGGAAGTAGGCCTCCATGGAGAAGTCCGATGCCGCAGCCAGCTGTTCCAGCACCTGCTCAGGCTTGGCGATGTCGGTCTTGTTGACGATGACGATGGTGTTCTCGGGGCACCGTTCGGCCACCCATTTGTCGCCGGGGCCGATGGGCTTGGTGGCGTCGATCAGCAGACACACGGCATCCATGTCGCCGATCGTGGACTGTGCGGTCTCGTTGAGACGCTCGCCCAGCGGACCCTTCGGCTTGTGAATGCCGGGCGTGTCGACGAAGACGATCTGCATGCCCGGCCGGTGCAGCACACCGCGCACCTGGCTGCGGGTCGTCTGGGGCTTGTCGGACACGATCGTGACCTTCTCCCCCAGGATCCGGTTGAGCAACGTGGACTTGCCGACGTTGGGTCGGCCCACGAGGGTGACAAACCCGGAGTGGAATTCGGGAGTGGAATCGGTCATTCGGCGTGAGCCTCCGTGGGGGCGGGCGTGGGGGCTTCGATCACCCGGACGCGTGTGATGCGGCGGGCTTCCACCCGCTCGACGGTCAGTTGGTAGCCGGCGACGAAGATGTCTTCGCCTTCGTCGGGCACTCGACCGAGTGCGTCGAAGATGAGGCCACCGACGGTGTCCCAATCGTCGTCGGGCAGCTCCGCGCCGAGAAGATCATTGAATTCGTCCACCGGCATGCGGCCGTGGACCCGCCACTGACCGCTGCGGAGGGGTTCGAGGAGGGGTTCTTCGTCGTGGTCGAACTCGTCGACGATCTCGCCGAGGATCTCTTCGATGAGGTCCTCCATGGTGACGATGCCGGCGGTTCCCCCGTACTCGTCCACCACGATGACCATCGAGTCCGGCAGCCCCTTCAGTTCGCGAAGCAGTTCGCTGGCCCGTTTCGTTTCGGGCACGAAATAGGGCTGGCGCTGCGCGATGGAAACGAAGTGGCTGCCGCGGCCGCGCTGGACGCGGGCGAACAGATCCTTGATGTGGACGATGCCCTGGATGTCGTCGACGTCGTCGGCGTAGACGGGCATGCGCGAAACGCCGCGCTCGACCATCTGGGCGATGGCATCGTCGATGCTCGTTTCGTCCGGGACGGCGAGCACGTCCGGGCGGGGAACCATGGCTTCACGCACGAGCGTGTCGCCGAACTCGACGATGGACTGGATGATCTCGCCTTCGCTGTCGTCGAGGACCTCCGCCGCAACGGCAGCGTCGGCGAGGGCGACGATCTCTTCTTCCGAGGCGACCGCTGCGGCTGGGGCGCTCTTGCTGCGGAAGAACAGCCGGCCGATTCCGACGAGCATGGCCACGCTCCAGCGGACGGGCGGAATGCGCAACAGAAGCCCGACGAATCGGGCGGCCAGGATTGCGGCGCGGTCGATGTTGCGGAGCCCCCAGAACTTGGGCACGGATTCGGCGATCACGAAGAGTACGACGAGCTGGAGCAGCACGGCGACCGGCACCCATTGGCCGCCCCATTGCCGGTCGACGGCGATGGCGAGAATCGCGGCTGAGGCGAGTTGCGCTCCGAGCGCCAGCAGCAGCACCGGCGACACGACCTTCGTCCGGTCGGCCAGGACCCGGACCAGCGTGTCGGCGCCTTCCATCTCCTCCTCTTCGAGGGCTTCCGCCCGGGAGTGGGAGATGTTCGTGAGCGCGGCCTCGGCGGCGGCAAGCGCCATCAACAGCA
>CALBVR010000192.1 GCA_937969565.1 uncultured Acidimicrobiales bacterium
GCCGTGGACCGTGGGGTGAAGCTCGTGATCAACACCGACAGCCACCACGTCAGCGAACTCGGACGCATGGAGTACGGCGTGCTCACCGCACAACGCGGCTGGGCCCCGAAGGAGCTCGTGGTGAACACCTGGGACCGCGACCGTTTCCTGGAATGGGCCAACGGTCGCAAGCCCTGATATCCGCCAGGTCCGCGGCTTTCACCTCACGAGATCCCTTTCTGGTTGCCTGTGACGGTGTTGCCCGTTGCTCGTTCATCGTGTGAGCAACCGAATTTCGGTCGCGGCGCCATCAGGTCATCGGGAGGCCTCGGTAGTCGGGCAGCCTGCGGACATCATCGCCCGCCGCTACAGCTCGGCGAGTGATTTGGTGATGTCGACGACCGCCGCCTTGCCATCGCCGTAGAGCATCATGGCGTTGTCGGCGGCGAACAACGGGTTGGGGATGCCGGCGAATCCCGGTGACAGCGACCGTTTGATCACGACGACCACCCGGGCGCGATCCACGTCGAGGATCGGCATGCCGGCAATCGGCCCTTCGGCCTCGCGAGCGACCGGGTTCACGACGTCGTTGGCGCCGAGCACGATGGCGACGTCGGTCTGATCGAACGTGGGGTTGATGACGTCCATCTCGATGAGCGCGCCGTAGTCGATCTCGGCCTCGGCGAGGAGCACGTTCATGTGGCCCGGCATGCGGCCGGCCACCGGGTGGATGCCGAAGACCACCTCGGTTCCGTTCTCCTCGAGAACCCGCGTGAGGTCTCGTACCGCGTGCTGTGCCTGGGCGACCGCCAGCCCGTAGCCGGGAACGATGGCCACGCGTTCGGCGGTGTCGAGCAGCATGGCGACTTCGTCGGCGGAGGTGGACGTGACCTTGCCGGCGTAGACCGAGTCGGCGTCCACACCGTCGCCGGCCGTCGGTGCTTCGCTGAACAGCACGTTGACCAGGGTGCGGTTCATCGCCTTGGTCATGATCGCCGTGAGGATGAGGCCACTGGCACCGACGAGCGCGCCGGCGATGATCAACAGCGCGTTGTCGAGCACGAAGCCGGCGGCGCTGGCGGCCAGGCCGGACAGCGAGTTGAGCAGCGCGATCACGACGGGCATGTCGGCGCCACCGATCGGCGACGTGACCGTCACGCCGAGCACGCTTGCGGTGCCCACGAGCAGCCAGAACCACAGGCGTTCGTCCGGGTCGGAAACCATGAGGGCGCCGAACACGATCGACACGACGACGAGCGCCACGTTCACGATGGGGGCGGCCGGAACGACGATGCCGTCCCAGGACTCCTGCAGCTTCGTGAAGGCGATGATGCTGCCGGTGAACGTGACCGCGCCGATGAAGGCCGTGAGCGCTGCCGCGATCGTGAGCTGGAGATCGTCCTGACCCCGACCGACCGCTTCGAAGAAGGATGCGGCGCCGACGAGCACCGATGCGAGGCCGCCGAACCCGTTGAACAACGCGACGAGCTGCGGCATCGAGGTCATTTCGACCCGCAGGGCCAACAGCACACCGACGCCGGTGCCGATTGCGACGCCGACGGCGAGCTGCCAGAACGAAACGATGTCCCGGTCGGCGAGTGTCACGAGGACGGCGATGAGCATGCCGGTGGCGCCGAGCTGGTTCCCGCGAACGGCGGTTCGGGGCTTGCCGAGTCCCTTGAGTCCGAGAATGAAGAGGATGGCGGCGACGACGTAGCCGAGGCCGATGAGATCTTCGCTGCTCATGCGGCTCCTCCCTCGCCGTCGTCCTTCTTGGGAGCCCGCGGCCGGAACATCGCCAACATCCGGTTGGTGACCAGGAAGCCACCGACGACGTTGGTCGTGGCGAGCGCCACCGCAGCGACCGCCAGCACGGTGGTCAGCGTTGAGTATTCGGTTCCGGCCGAGACCAGCGCACCGACGAGGGTGATGCCGGAGATGGCGTTCGAGCCGGACATGAGCGGTGTGTGCAGCGTCGGTGGAACCTTCGAGATGAGCTCGATGCCGAGGAAGACGGCCAGCACGAACAGTGTCAACGCAAGGATCGGATCCATCAGTCTTCCTCCGTGGTGGACGCTGGTGCAGGTTCGGCGAGCGGTTCGAGGCCGAGCGCGGCGCGAACATTGGGGTGCACGACCTCGCCGCCGGCGGCGACGAGCATCGCTCCGGTGATCTCGTCTGCTGGATCGAGGTCCAGCCCACCGTCGTCGTTTGTGAGGTGTCCGAGCAGCGTGACGACGTTGTTGGCGAACATCTGCGACGAGGTTCGAGCCGAGTTCGAGGCCAGGTTCGTCGGCCCGAGGATCAGTACGCCCTCGTGCCACACCTCGCCGTCCGGCTCGGTCAGTGTGCAATTGCCGCCCCGCTCCGCGGCGAGGTCGACGATGATGCTACCGGGCCGCATCGCTTCGACCATCGTCTCGGTGATCAGCTCAGGGCTGCGCCGCCCGGGAATGGCGGCGGTGGTGATCACGATGTCGTTCTCGGCGAGGACGGGCGTGAGTAGACGCTGCTGCTGGGCGTTCTGATCTTCCGTCTGGGCCTTGGCATACCCGCCGGCGTCCTCGGCGTCCTCGGTCGCGAAGTCGAGCACGATTGCCTTGCCGCCCACGGACTCGATCTGTTCGACGGCGGCCGGGCGAACGTCATACGCCTCGACGACTGCGCCGAGCCGCTTCGCGGTGGCGATGGCCTGGAGCCCGGCCACGCCGGCACCGAGAACGAAGGCTCGCGTGGGAGGAACCGTGCCCGCTGCGGTCATGAGCATCGGGAGCAGTCGTGGCGCCCGTGCGGCGGCCAGAAGGACAGCCTCGTAGCCGGCAACGGTCGCCATGGAGGAGAGTACGTCCATGCTTTGGGCACGGGTGATGCGAGGGACGAGCTCCAACGAGAGCACCGATGCACCGGTCGCAGCGAGCGCCTTGGCGTTGTCCGCCATCCAGAGCGGTTCCGCCAGTGCGATGAGCGTCTGGTCGGCACTCATCGCAGCTCGCACACCGTCGTCCACGTCGTGGGTGCCGCTCGCTCGGACCTGGACGAGCACCTCGGCCCGGTCGAGTACGTCGGCGCGGTCGCCCAGTGTCGCTCCCGCTTCGAGGTAGTCGGCGTCGAGGTGGCCGGACGCCTCCCCCGCGTTGTGTTCGATCACGACTTCGTGACCGGACCCCGTCAACTTCTGTGTCGCTTCCGGAGTGAGTGCAACTCGCACTTCTCCGGTGGCGACCTCATGCACCACGCCGATTCTCATCGCTTGTCCCCCAACAACACCGCCCAGAGCTTTGCAGACCGACCCGTCGGCGACGAAATTCGTGCTTTCCGGCAGGAACATGCGTCACTACACTCACGACTGAACGTCCGTTCAGTCGCACTGGCGGGTGGGACCAGGATCCCACCCCTGTTCGGGAGAAGATGCGCACATGAGCACTCGCGCCGCCACCTTGTTCGTGCTCGTTTCGTCGGTGGCCATGGGCTCCGTACCGGTCTTTGCCAGAAGCCTCACCGAGGCCGGACTGAGCCCCGTGTCGGTGTCGTTCTACCGGAACCTGCTCGGCACGATCCTGCTCGCCGGTCTCCTGCGCTTCGATCCCGCCCGCCGCACAGCCACGCTCTGGGCGCTCAGCGCCGGCATGGGCATGGGGCTCGGCTGGGCCGCCTACGTGCGGGCCGTCGAGGTCCTGCCGGTGTCGACGGCAGGCGTCATCTACATGAGCTACCCGCTGTTCGCGATCGGGCTCGCGTGGATCGTGTTCAAGCAACGGGCGGCACCGCGCGCGATCGGTGCGGGCTGCATCGTGCTCGCTGCATCCATCGTCGCGGTGGGCGCCGAGCTGGCCGGCAGCGACACCGACGTGCTGCTCGTCGCCTTCGCTGCACCGTTGTCGTTCGGTTTCGCTGTGGCCGTCCTCACCGAGCGGCTCGCCGTGCTCCGACCGATCGAGCGGGTCGCCCCGATCGCTGCGGGATCGAGCGTTGGTCTGCTTCCACTGGTGGCCACACAACCCTGGTCCGAAACCGTGCCGTCGGACGTGCGCACCTGGCTGCTCGTCGTCGGCATCGGCCTGCTGACGGCCATCGGCCCGCAATGGCTCTATTCGGCCGCAGCGCCCCACGTCGGCCCCGCCCGGGCCGCCGTCGCCGGCTCGGTGGAGCTCCCCACGATGTTCCTCGTCGGTTTCGTGTGGTTCGACGAGGCGTTGACGGTGCAGCAGATGATCGCGGGCGTGATGGTGCTCGGCGCCGTACTGTTGGTTCCGTCCCGGCAGTCGCCGGGCATCACCGTTGTTCGCCGACGCCGGCGGCTCATACCGGGCCGCTTCTACACGTCGGACCGGGATCCGGCGCCGCGGTCGGCGAGCGAGACCCCGGAGCCAGCCGCAGGAGCCTGATGACCGACTACCCGTTCGACCTCGGACCACATCGCTTTCCCGTCACCACCACGTCGACGGAGGCGCAGGTCTGGTTCGACCGGGGACTGAACTGGGTTTACGCGTTCAATCGCGAAGAGTCCCATCGCTGCTTCGAACAGGTCGTCGAGCATGATCCGAACTGCGCGATGGGCTGGTGGGGGCTCGCGCACTCGATGGGCCCCTACTACAACGGCCCGTGGGACCTCCTTCCCGATCCGATTCGCAAGGACGTCAACCTCCGCATGCATGGTTTCCTGGCCACGGCAGCGGAACATGCGCCGGCCGCGGGCCCGATGGAGCAGGCGATCATCGCGGCAGCCCAGCTCCGGTGCCAGGCGTCGGCGAACGACGACCTCGAGATCTACGCCGCATGGGACGATGCATACGCCGAGGCCATGGTCGCCGTCGCTGCCGACTTCGGCGAGAACGACGACGTCTGCGCACTCGCCGTCGAGGCGCTGATGTGTCGAACGCCGTGGCGGCTGTGGGATCTCGAGAACGAGGTGCCCGCCCCGGGAGCATCGACCGAAGCGGCGATGGAGCTGTTGGCCATGGCGCTCGACCGGGCCGAACGGGAGGCTCGTCCTCCCCACCCGGGCCTGTTGCACTTCAAGATCCACCTCATGGAGATGTCGCCCACCCCTGAAGCGGCGCTGGCTGAGGCCGACGTGCTGCGGACGCTGATCCCCGATGCCGCCCACCTCGTTCACATGCCCTCGCACCTGTACGTGCTGTGCGGCCGATTCCAGGACTCGCTCGACTCGAATGTGGAAGCGGTGGTGGGCGACCGCAAGTTCGTGGCCGAACACCCCGAGCTCGGCATTTACTCGATCTACATGCTGCACAACCTCCACTTCCAGATGTACTCGGCGATGTTCCTCGGCCAGTACGAGCCAGCGCTACGGGCTGGGGACGAGATGTGGGAGACGGTCACGGCCGACATGCTGCGCCACGAGAACGAGATGCTCGTGAACTATCTCGAAGCGTTCTACGGCATGCGGGTGCACGTGGAGATCCGGTTCGGCCAGTGGCAGAAGATCATCGACGAACCGATGCCATCGGACCCTGACCTGTTCTGCGTGACGACGGCGCTGTGGCACTACGCGAAGGGTGTTGCCCACGCCGCCCTCGGCCAGGTCGACGCCTCCGCCAACGAGCAGCGGCTGTTCCTCGAGGCCTGCGAGCGGGTGCCGGCGGAACGTCGCGTATTCAACAACGAGAGTCGAGAGATGCTTCGGGTGGCCGAGGCGATGCTGTCCGGCGAGCTCGAGTACCGCCGTGGCAACGTCGACCATGCGTTTTCCGAACTTCGGCGATGTGTGGAGCTGTACGACCGGCTGAACTACACGGAGCCCTGGGCCTGGATGCAGCCGCCACGCCATGCGCTGGGCGCCCTCCTGCTCGAGCAGGGTCGCGTGGACGAGGCGGCCGCCGTGTACCGGGCGGATCTCGGCCTCGACGACACGCTGGTTCGTCCGTCGCAGCATCCGGGCAACGTGTGGGCGCTGCACGGCTACCACGAGTGTCTCGAGCTGCTCGGCCGCCACGACGAAGCGGCGCGTGTCGAAGCCGATCTGGTCGCGGCCCGCGCCGGGGCTGACGTGGCGGTCAGCTCGTCCTGCTTCTGTCGGGGCAGCGCCTGACGCCGATCAGAACTGCGGGCACTCGCTCCGCAGGTAGCTGAAGTACCGGCCAACGTCGGCGGAGAGATCGGCGATGCCGAGCGTCTCATTGAGATCGCTGCCGAGTTCGCGCAGGTCGTTGAGCGCAGCGCCGTTTGCGGCGACCCAGGTGAGCGTGCGCCGCTCGGCCTCGATGTAGGCCTCGAAGTCGTCGGCGATCGCAACGGGAGCGATCACCTGCTCGAGCTGGTCGACCTCCCACCGGATGTAGTTCGCGTACGCGTTCGCGTCCGTGGCGATCCCGTTCTGATGCGGGTTCAACTGAGCAAGCTCGGAGAGCTTCTGACAGAACGAGGCCGAGGGGCTGACAGCCACCGTGGTGGTGGTCGTCGTCGATGTGGACGTGGTTGTGGTCGTCGACGTGGTGGTCGATGTCGACGTCGTTGTCGTGGTCGGCGCCACCGTGGTCGTGGTCGTCTGCGAGTCACCGGCGACCGTGGTCGCCGGCTCGGCCGGGTCGGCTTGGGCCAACTCGTCGGGTACGTCGTCGGCGGGTGCCTGAATCAGCACCGTCGTCGTGGTCGTGGTGGTTGGAGCCACGATCGGCGATTCATTGACCTCCGCCTCGCCAAGTCCGCAGGCGCTCAAGAGGATCGCGATCGTCGCCAGCATGGTCGGCGGCATTCGCATCACCATCCATCGGCGGGCGATTACCCCCACACATGGGCCGAATGACCGCTGCTGAACCCGATAGACAGGACCACATGTTGGAACTTCAGGGTCGAACCGCCGTCATCACCGGGGCTGCCAGCGGCATCGGTCGAGAGATCGCTCGCACGTTTGGCGCCGCCGGAATGCAGCTCATGCTGGCCGATGTGGAGGCCGAACCGTTGGCCGAGACTCGCAGCGAACTCGAGGCTGCGGGCCACGCCGTGGACTCGTTCGTCCTCGATGTGCGAGAGCGCGATCAGGTACGGGAGTTGGAATCGCTCACCCGTAATCGCTTCGGCAACGTGCACCTCCTGTGCAACAACGCCGGAGTCGGCGCCGGCGGGCCCATTGCGGTGGACGACGACCTTGCCCTCTGGCACTGGGCGATCGACATCAACCTGTGGGGTGTCATCCACGGCTGCAAAGCGTTCCTGCCTGCGATGGTGGAGCACGGCGAGCCGTGCCATGTGGTGAACACGGCATCGATGGCGGGTCTCGGCCCGTCTCCGCTGATGGCCCCGTACACGATCTCGAAGTACGGCGTGGTGGCATTGTCGGAGACGCTCTCGTTGGAGATGCAGATGACGGGCGCCTCCGTGGGCGTGTCCGTGTTGTGCCCGGCGTTCGTTCGCACCGGAATCGCAGAGAGCAGACGCAACCTGCCGGACGATCTGGCTGCGACCGCGGGCGAGGAGCACGGCGGCGAGCAGGTGCTGCGCACCCTCGTCGCCAACGGCATCGCTCCGTCCGAGGTGGCCGACGCCGTGCACAAGGCCGTGCTCGAGGACACCTTCTGGATCCTCACGCACGACGAGGAACTCCCACGCGTTGCGGCACGGGCGCAGTCGATTCTGGACAACACGAAGCCGAGCTTTCAGAACTTCCTCTGAGCTTTGCGCCGCAACGTGACCGACGTGACACCGCCGTCCGCCTGACGTTCACGCCGGGGAAATCGTCCCGAAACCCTCCTTCCCTACGGTGGGCATCACCCCCCAACGTTGAACTGGAGTTTCGATGCACCCCTCCCCCGCAGCCCCTCCCTCCGCTACACCGACCACCCTCGTCCTCATCGACCCGACCGCCCCCGACGGCGAGTCGGCGCTGACGCAACTCACCCCGGACGATCAGCACATCACCCTCGTCGTCCTGCTCTGGGACCGTGGCGGCGCGGCGCTCCGAACGTGGGCCGACGAGGAACGCATCGGCGTGGCCGAAGCGGCCGTCATGTACCTCGAGCAGGTCGCGGAGCGCGTGGACCGTCCGGCGGCATCCATCGCCTTCGAGGTGTGCGGCGGCAGCAACGCCTATCTCGAACTGTCGATGCTCGAAAAG
>CALBVR010000193.1 GCA_937969565.1 uncultured Acidimicrobiales bacterium
CTCCACGGCCTTGGTGGCACCAGGAAGGCATGGGGGCCGCAGCTTCGCGCCCTGTCCACCGAGTTCCGCTGCATCGCCTGGGACATGCCGGGATACGGCGCATCTCACGGTGAACCGACCCTCACCTATGGGGCGATCGCCAGCCGCGTCGTTCAGCTCCTCGACGAACTGCAGTTGGAACGCGTCGATCTCGTCGGCCTCTCCTTCGGCGGGATGCATGCATTGCACGCGGCCTTGCACCACCCGGAACGGGTGCGGCGAATGGTGTTGCTCGACACGAGCCCGGCGTTCGGCATGAACGGCACGCTGGCCGAGGACTGGAAGGCCGCCCGGCTCGATCCGATCGACGCGGGAATGACGCCCGCCGACATCGCCCCGATGGTCCTCGACGCAATCGTCGGACGACCGCTCGCCCCGCAGGTTCGGGCCGAGCTCATCGACGCATTCGGCGACATCACCGCGGATGGGTTTCGAGCCGCCGTGCAGTGTCTTCCCCACAACGATCTTCGAGCCGACCTGCCTCGAATTGCGCATCGGGCGCTCGTATTGGTCGGCGAACTCGATGAGGAAACGCCCGTCGAGTACGCCCGGGTGCTGGCGGACGGGCTTCCGAACGCCGAACTGCAGATCCTCCCCGGGGTCGGCCACCTCTCCCCGTCCGAAGATCCGGACGTCGTCAACGAATACATCCGCTCCTTTCTCCGATCACCCGAGGACGTGCAATGACCACCATCGAAACTCCCGCCGTCGCCGCCCGCCACACGGAAGCCGACGACCCGATCCTCATCCCGGAGCGCCTCGAACTCGTCGACCGCATGCGGGCGCTCGGTCCGGCCATCGCCGGCCGCGCTGCCGCCCACGACCTCGCCGCCGAATTTCCCCACGCCAACTGGGCCGACTTCGCCGACGCCGGCCTGCTCGGCATCTGCATCCCGAAGGAGGACGGCGGCCTCGGCGGTGACTTCGTTGGCTATGCCCTCGCATCCGAAGAGCTCGGTCGCTACTGCGGGGCAACCGCGCTCACGTTCAACATGCACGTCGCCACGACACTGCTGACCGGGCAGGTTGCGGACGACCTCGACCTCTCCGCCGAGGACACGGCCACGCTCCATGCACACCGGTCCATCCTTCGGGAGGGCGTGACCCAACGCCAGGTCATCCACAGTCAGCCATTCTCCGAAGGTGTCAGTGCCGGAGCGACCGAGGGATTCTCGACCAAGGCCGTGCCCGTCGACGGCGGCTACCTCGTGTCTGGGCGCAAGATCTTCGCCTCGCTCAGCGGCGGTGCCCACATCAACAACGTGGCGTGCATGGTCGAAGGCGACCAGCGGGTGCGGCTGCTTGGCGTTCCGGCAGATGGCGATGGCGTCACGATCGAGGGTGACTGGGATCCGCTGGGCATGCGCGCCACCGACTCCCGAACGCTCGTGATGGACGACGTCTTCGTCCCAGCGGAGCACGAGTGGATTCCGGCCGGAGCGTTCGACCAGGCCGCGCAACGCTGGCCCTACTTCTACATGACGCTGTCGTTCAGCTACCTCGGACTCATGCGGGCGATCATGGACGACACCGCCACCTACCTCATCGGCAACGGCGGCCCGACAGCTCGGCGCAACCACCCGATCAAGCAGCAGGGGTGGGCCCAGATGCAGCTGATCTACGAACGGGCCCAGTCGCTCTGCTACCGGGTGCTCGGTGAGGCCGACGTCGACCCGTCGCCGGCGGCGGTCCGGCGGGCGTGGGCCAGCATGGTGACCACCATGGACGGCGCTCCCGAACTCGCGTCGCTGGCAATGCGGGTGTGTGGCGGACGGTCTCTGCTCCGCCCGTCACCGCTCGAGCGGTACTACCGAGACGCCCGTTGCGGTGCGACGATGCTTCCATGGAGTGTGGAAGTCTGTCTCGAACGTCTCGGGCGGGCCGACCTGTTCGACGACGCAACCGCTTCTCCGAGCTGACCGGGAGCCACCGATGACCGAATGGACATGGATCGAGCGCTACGCCCAGCAGTTCGCTGCCTGCGCGTTGCAGCCCGGAGAGACCGCCGTCGTGCTGTCGGAAAGCCGCAGCCGCCCGGAGATCGTGGAGACTGCCCGTCTCGCGCTGGCGCACCTGGGGGCGGCCGTCGTCGACGTCGTCCTGCCGACCCCGCCGAACCCGGGGCCGTTGCCGATCCGCTCCACCGGCGCCTCGCAGGCAATCGCCGGCAACGCGGCGGCGATCGCCGCGCTCCAGGCCGCCGACTTCGTCGCTGACTGCACCGTCGAGGGACTGCTGCACGCGCCGGAACTCGGCCAGATCCTCGGTGCGGGCACGCGCGTTCTGATGATCTCGAACGAACATCCGGAGAACGTTGAGCGTTGGCCCCATGACCCATCCTTGGCGGATCGGGTCGCCGTCGGGGTCGAACGCCTCCGGGCTGCCAGCCAGATGCAGGTGACGTCGTCGGCGGGCACCGACCTGACCATCGATCTCGCCGGCGCCGTGACGGCCGGCTCGCACGGCTGGTGCACCGAACCCGGCGACATCGCCCATTGGCCCGGCGGGCTCGTACTTGCCTTCCCCGCCGCCGGATCGGTCAAAGGCACGCTGGTCCTTGCCCCCGGCGACGTGAACCTTGCGTTCAAGGACTACCTCCGAAGCGCGATTCGCTGCACGATCGTCGACGACCACATCACGGAGGTCGACGGTGACGGCGTCGACGCCGAACTGTTCCGCTCCTACCTCGCGGCCTTCGACGAACCCGAGGCGTGGGCGGTCAGCCACGTCGGCTGGGGGATGAACACCGCAGCGCGCTGGGAGTCCATGGCGTTGTGGGACAAGGGCGACCACAACGGCACCGAACTGCGGGCGTTCGCCGGGAACTTCCTCTACTCGACCGGCGCCAACGAGGTGGCCGGCCGCTTCTGCCGCGGCCACTTCGACCTGCCGATGCGCCACTGCACCGTGACGCTCGACGGAGATGCGGTGGTGGTCGACGGCGAGTTGATCCCCGAGCTGCGCTGAGGATTCAGCCGTCGAGCGTCGGATCGATCGGCCAAGGAAGCTCGGCCACGTCGGGTGCGACCCAACCGCGTCGGGCATCGACCGAGAACAGAACGTCGCGAGTCCAGTGGTCGAGCGGAGCCGTGCGGCTGCACGAGGCGACCTCGAAGAGGCCCTCCGGCTCGTCGGCACCTGCGTGGGCCACGGCGGTGACGAAGTACGCCGTCAGCGTCTCGTGGTAGCCCTCGGTGTCGGTGTTCGGCGTGCCGATCCCGCAATTGTGTGCCTGGATCGACGCTCGCAGGAACGGCAACGCTTCAGCCGGTGTCCGGTCCCGGAGCGCAACCCAGCAGGTCACGAGGTGGGCCTCATGTGTCCATTCGTCGGCGCCGAGGCGGCCGTTGATGAAGCGGTCGAACGTGTCGAGATGTGTTCCGAGCACACGGTCATCGTAGAGCGGCGGGCTTCACCCCGGACCCGCCCAGGTGCCTAGAATTCGTTCGCGACCGAACGACCAGAGGTTGGAAAACCATGACCGACAGCACCGCAGGCCTCGCCGACAGGGACCGCGTTCGAGCGTTGTTCCCTGATCATCTCGGACTGCCGAGAGGCAAGTATCTGCCCCAGCATCTGGCGGCGAAGGGGACCGGTCATTGCGCCACGCTCTGGGGACTCGGCTATGACCGCAGCATGGTGCCGGCCCCGGGATCGTTCCTGCTCGAAGGCCTGATCGATGTCCACGCCACCATGGACCCGACCACGC
The DNA here is from genome assembly GCA_937969565.1 of uncultured Acidimicrobiales bacterium. Classification (GTDB taxonomy): domain Bacteria; phylum Actinomycetota; class Acidimicrobiia; order Acidimicrobiales; family SHLQ01; genus SHLQ01. The sequence continues at coordinate 3,749 of CALBVR010000193.1, forward strand.
TGCGCCCGAGCTGGGAGGACGACCGCACCGCCATCGCCCTGGCCGACGTTTCTCTGCAGGGCGAACCGTCGCCCTATTCGGCCCGTCAGGTGCTCAAGAACGCGATCGCCGCCTGGGAAGCGCACGGACTTCGGCCGCAGGTCGGCGTCGAACTCGAGGCCTACCTGCTCGAACCCGACGGCAACGGCGGCTGGAAGGCCTACGACAATCCGCGTGCACTCGTCTACGGCACGGGTCCGTCCAACGACCCGGACGGCGTCATCGACGACATCATGATGGCGGCGAGCGACGTCGGTTTCGCGATCGAGTCCATCAACGCCGAGTTCGACGAGTCCCAGTACGAACTGACGCTCGAGTACGGCGATGCGCTCGGTGTCGCCGACGACATCTTCCTGTTCCGGGTGATGGCGCGGGAGATCGCGCTGTCGCACGGCCTCGACCTGACCTTTCTGGGCAAGCCCTTCCCGGAGATCTCCGGCAGTGGCGTGCACGTGAACGTGAGCTTCGTCGACGCCGACGGCAACAACGCGCTGCTCGACGCTTCGAGCGACACGGGCCTCTCCGCACTCGCCCACCATGCGATCGGCGGTCTCTGCGGGCATCACACGGCGCTCGTTCCACTGCTGGCCCCAACCGTGAACGCCTACCGTCGCCTCCAGCCGGCGCAGCTCTCGGGCTACTGGGCGAACTGGGGAAATGACCACCGCTGCGTCGCCAACCGGGTGCCGACCGATCGTGGGCCGGCCACCCGAATCGAGAACCGGATCGCCGATGGCGCCTGCAACATCCACCTTGCGATTGCTGCCGTGCTCACCGCAGCCCGCCTCGGCTATGAGAACGCAACGGACTGCCCGCCTGCGGAAACCGGAGACGGATTCGAAGAGGTGAACACCGACGTGTGCGCTGCGCCCAACCTCAGCGCTGCGCTCGAAGCGTTGGCCGCCGATGCGGTCTTCGCCGACGCACTCGGTCGGGAGGTCGTCGACAACTTCATTGCGGTGAAGGAAGCGGAGTGGGAGCGTTATGTCGAGGCCGAAGGTGAATTCGACGGTGAGAATCCTCCGTCAGCCTGGGAGCTGAACGAATACCTGCCATATCACTGACCATCGTTCACAGAGGGGGATCCAATGGGGTTGGGAGCCGAGATTTCGCTGGCCGATCTGGAAGCGTCACCGGAGCCGATTCTCGCCCGCCTCCGTGCTGAGGAACCGGTCTGCCGCGTGGATGCGCTCGACATGTGGCTGGTGACCCGCTGGGATGACGTCGCGGTCATGGAGGCGACCCCCGACGTGTTCACGGCGGCGACCGAGCCATCGTTCCTCGCCCGGGCGCTCGGCCAGAACATGTTGACCATCGACCCGCCCGAACACACCCGGCTGTCGGGCATCTTCAAGCCGCCATTCCTCTCGAAGGGGCGAAGCGGTCGGTTCGTCGCCGAAGAGCTGGCGGAACTGGCCGAGCGGCTGCTCGACGAGGTCGAGTCCCGAGCCGACGCGGGCGAGCCGATCCGTTTCGACGTCATGGCCGACTATGCGCAGCCGCTGTCCGCCGGTTCGTTGGCGATCGTGCTCGGTCTCGACGATCACGGCTTCGATCGGATGTGGGCGTGGTGCGAGGGGCTCTGCGCGGACATCGCCAACTTCGAGAACGACCCGGCCCGCACCGCGGAAGCGGAGGTCGTGAAAGCCGAGCTCGGAGAGGCGATCATGGCTCGGATCGACGCCACGACCGCCGAGGACGAGGCGGCCATCGCCAGGTTCGTGCAGGCCGGCGCAACACCGGAGGAGATCGTCAACAACGTTCGCCTCATGATCTCGGGCGGGATCAACGAGCCCCGCGACGGAATCGGGCTGGTCACTTGGGTGCTGCTGGACGATGCGGACCTTCGGTCCGTCATCGACGCTGACCCCGGTCGGATGCGACGCCTGATCGAGGAGGTGTTCCGCGTCCATTCGCCGGTCGGCACGGTCACCCGCCAGACGACGCAGGACGTCGAACTCGGCGGCGTGACGATCCCCAAAGGCGACCTCGTCGCCGGAGTGCTTCGATCGATCAACCTCGACGAAACACACTGGACGGATCCGGAACGGATCGACCTCGACCGTAGGGAAGGAAGCCACGCCGCCTTTGCGCTCGGAGCGCATCGCTGTCTGGGGGAGTGGCTCGGCCGCCAGGAGGTGAAGGTCGGTGTCGAACGACTGCTGGCCCGGTTCCCGAACCTCCGGCTCGATGAAACCGCCGGTCCGGTCGAGTTGCACGGATTCGAGTTCCGCGGACCCAGCGCAGTTCACGTCGTCGCGTCGGCCTCGTGAGCTGGCGCACGCTCACGGTCGAGGATCTCGAGCGCGAGTATTCGCCGAGCTCCTGCGTCGGCGGCGACATCGCGCCGTTTCTCGGTGAGTATGTCGCACAGAGCCAGGCGGCGAGAGAGGCCTGCGCCGCCGCAGGACTCCACGTTGCCCACCTCCGGTACGGCGAAGCGCCACGGCAGCTCATCCACTTCGTGCGGCCACCCGTGGTCGGCCCGGTCCCGTTGCTGGTCTTCATCCATGGGGGCTATTGGCAGGAGCTGTCTCCTCACGACTCGTTCTTCGCCGCCGCAGACTGCATTCGGCGCGACGTGGCATTCGCGGCGATCGGCTACACGCTTGCGCCGGAAGCGTCGCTCGACGAGATCGTCGCCGAAGTCCGGTCGGCGCTGGCCCATCTGGTGAGCGAGGCCGAGACGCTCGAGATCGACCCCGGTCAGGTCGTGACCAGTGGGAGTTCCGCTGGCGCTCACCTGGCGGCGATGGCCTCGATCGAGCCCGCCGCCGTATCCGGGTGGCAACCGAAGGCGATGGTGCTGGTTTCGGGCATCTACGAACTCGAACCATTGCTTGGCACGTACATCAACGACGCGCTCGGCCTCGATCTGCCGGCAGCGACGCGAAACTCGCCTGCACTCCTGCCCTTGGCCGGCGCCCCACGGGCGCACATCGTCCACGGGGACAACGAGACCGACGAGTTCAAGCGCCAGAGCGAGGACGTTCTTCACCGGCTTCGCGCCTCCGGGGTCGACGCCACGCTCCAGCAGATCGACGGCCGCAACCACTTCGATGTGATTCTCGACCTCGCTCGAGGCGGCGAAGATCTCGGCGAAGTCGTGTTGGAGCTGCTCGTCGCGCCCGACCATTCCACGGAGGCAACCGATGCCGAATTATGAACCGGTGAACCCGCGCATCGTGGATCCCGACGGCGTCGACGCATCGGTCGCACCTCGCCCGATGCCGGTGACGACCGACGCAACCCGGGCGGCGACCGCCGAGGCGACCGGTGGTCATCCGCTCGTCGACTTCTCCGGCACGTCGAATCCGTACATCGACTACCAGAGCATCGACCTGCTGCTCTCGTTGCAGCACCCGCGGAGCGACGGGTACGACGAGATGTGCTTTTTCGTGATGGGCCAGGTGAAGGAGCTGCTGTTTCGTGGGTTGCACTTCGAGCTGGTGAACGCGACGGCGCAGCTCGATGCGGACGAACTCGGCAACGCGCTCGAGATTCTCGAACGGTCGATCGCCTTCATCGACTACATCACCGAATCCTGGAGCGTGCTCTCCACGATCACGTCGGAGGGCTTCTCCCAGTTTCGGGACACGCTCGGCACGGCGTCGGGTCAACTCTCGTTCATGTATCGCCACGTCGAGTTCGCCTTGGGCAACAAGAGTCGGTTCCTGGCCAGCGCCCACGAGAACGTGCCTCACGTTTGGCCCGCATTGCGCGACGCGTTGGAGTCGCCCAGCTTGTACGACCGCGTGATCGCCGTGTTGGCCCGCCGTGGTCTACCCATCGACGACGGGGCACTACAGCGCGATTGGTCGGAGGAGTATGTCCCCAACGCCTCGGTCGAAGCAGCCTGGCGCGAGGTCTACGCCGATCCGACCACAGGCAACGATCTCTATCGTCTCGGTGAGACGCTGATGCGAGTCGACCAGCAGTTCTCGTTGTACCGCTGGCGACACTTCGTTTCCGTCGAACGGATCATCGGCTACAAGCCGGGCACCGGTGGGTCATCCGGAGTCGGATGGCTCGAAGCCGTGACCCGGCATCGGTTCTTCCCCGAACTCTGGGCCATTCGCACGTAGTCTCCCGGCGGCTGCGCCGCCTCCAGGCTGCGCAATCCGGGCCCGTGGGGGCCTCGATGCTCGCCTGCGTTCCCCGGCGGCTGCGCCGGGGGCGCTACAGGTCGAACCAGATGTGGGTTTGGCCGGTTCCGGCGACGGCCTCGTACTCGCCGAACTGGGTGCCCCCGACGGTGCATTCCCGGCCGCCGAGCGCTCCGAGCATCGTGAGGTAGTGGCCGAAGTAACCCTCGGGCGCATGTTGCGAGAACTCGGGAACGAAATCGAGCACGCCGCCATGGTCGCCGCGAAGGAGCATGTCGATGACTCGACGGTCGGCGGCACAGGCTTCCGGCGTGCGGATGTGGAGGTCCGGGTCGGCGGCCTCGTGGGCTCGCAGTTCCTGCAGCGGCCAGAAGCGATGGCTGAGTCCTCCGCTGGCGAGGATGACGACGCGCCGGTCGATCGTCTTCACCGCCTCGGCCAGCAGTGTGCCGTAGAGGAGGAAGTCGGCAGGAGTACCGGACTGGCACACGCCGGAAGACACCCAATTCTCGTCGCCCTGCAGGAACGGGAGCAGGTTGATGGTCGGGTAATGCACGGGCAGGTGGGGATCGTCGATCGGGGTGATCCACGTGTCTTCCCGCCCTTCGGCGGCCGCTGCCCAGGCGTGGGCCAGCTCCGGGTCGCCGGGCATGTCGTACGGCATCTGGTTCATGCCGCGGGGAAGCTCCTCGGAGGTGTAGATCCCGGCGCGCCGCTGATGGCTGGCCACGATGTGCTCGATCGTCGTGAACCAGTGGGTGTCGATCACGACGACGGTGTCCGCCTCGAGTGGCGCCAACTTCTCGCTGCGGAGATCGTGAAGTCCCTGGAACAGGGTCGTGTCCTCTCCGTGGTTCAGTTCTCGCCGTACCTCTTCGGGCAGGACGAGTGTGGGAACGTGCGACACGAGAGCCGCACCAACGATTTCGCCCATGTCAGGCCACCTTCACTGGGAGTTGTTTGATGCCGGCGATGAAGTTGGACCGGAGCCGCTTGATCTCGCCGTTCTGTTCGAACCGGTCGACTCGTTTCAGAAGCTCCTCGAACACGAGTCGGACCTCCATGCGGGCCAGCCAGGCGCCGAGGCACAGATGCGGGCCGTTGCGGCCGAACGCCATGTGGTCGTTGGATGCACGACCGAGGTCATAGCGAAACGGTCGCTCGAAGCCGTCGGGGTCGTGGTTTGCCGAGTTGAACCAGATCGCGATCTTGTCGCCGGCCCGGATCTGCTTGCCTCGCATCTCGATGTCGCGAGTTGCGGTCCGGCGGAAGTGCATCGTCACGGCGCTCGTTCGCAGGACTTCCTCGACGGCGGTTGGCGTGAGATCGGGCTGGGCCTTCCAGGCGTCCCACAGCTGCGGATGCTCGAGGAGCGTCCACATGGCGTGGGTCATCGTGTAACGGGTGGTGTCGTTGCCGGCCGCGACCAGAAGCGTGACGAAGTTGTTGAACTCGTGGTCGGTGAGCGGCACGCCGTCCGTTGCCGGTTCGAGCAGCTGGGAGATGACGTCGTCGGTCGGATTCTCCCGCCGCTGCTCGGCCTGCACCTGGGCCCACTGGAAGATCTGGATCGATGCCGGGCTCCGGAAGGGGACCATGCGAAATTCGTCGGTGTTCGTGAGGTCGACCGGATAGTCGGTGAAGTCTGGATCGGTGTTGCCGAGGAGGGCGTCGCCCCAGGCGACGAGCTTGTGGCCATCCTCGTCACTGGTGCCCAACATGCGTCCGAGCATGCGCATCGGGAGTTGTTCGGCGATGGCGCGGACGAAGTCGAATTCGGTGTCGTTGAGCGCTTCCTCGATCACCTCGATGGCCAGCTCGCGGATCTGGTCCTCGTAGCTCTCAACCCTTCTGCGGGTGAAGCCCTTGCTCACCAGGCGGCGGTACCGCGTGTGGTTGGGAGGATCGAGCTCCATCATCGTCTGGCGAGCCTCGGCCTCGTCGTCCTCCATTTCTTCGAGGCGGATGCCCTTCGACGAGGTGAAGGATTCGACGTCGCGGCTGACGGCAAGCGCGTCGTCGTAACGCAGGATGGACCAGAAGCCGGACCCGTCCTTCTCCTCGGTCCAGTGCACCGGGTCCTCGGTGCGGAGACGGGTGAAGGTCGCATGGGGGACACCCTCGGTGTAGGTGTCGTGGCTGGTGATGTCGGCGTCGTCAG
>CALBVR010000194.1 GCA_937969565.1 uncultured Acidimicrobiales bacterium
GCGATGGCGCTGAGCGTCATCCTCATGGTCCTGACGACCGCGGTTCTCCTCACCCTCGACCGCTCCGACCGAACCGTACTCTGACCCTCCGCGCGCACCCCAACACAATGGGGTCTGACCCCATTGTGAGCGGTTGGCTACGCAGAGTGAAGGTCGGACCAGGTGGCGAAACGTCGGGTTGGGGGGGCCGGCCACATCGGGAGGGGGACGTCGAAGCGTTGATGGAGCCACTCCGCCAGGTCCACGCCGACCTGCTCCACTCCCGCTTCTGTGACCCGCAGGATCGGATTCGCCATGTCGGACTCGCAGCCCTCGGCCAGGCCGAGTGGAACCACGCAGTCCTCGAACAGCGGAAACAACGGCGGCGCCGCGGCGAGCGCGGCATCGATCGCCTCGTCGAGTCCGGGGCCATCACCGGGCCGCTCCCCCCACGCTGCTGGCCAGACTCCACCCGCCACCATGGCATCGACCGTCGAGCGAAGCGATGTCTGCCAGCCCGCCCATTGCGTCGCTGCATCGTCCGCCCAGCGCCACCAGCCCTCGGCCGCAGGAACGCCGAGGACGAGGAACAGGCCGATCTCCCATGGGAGCGACGTACCGACGACCGACTCGAGCTCCCGAACGTTCTGCGCGGCGAGCCCGAGCGCGTCATCGCCGCCAAGAATCGGGTGCGCAAAGTCCAGGTAGGCCTCCCACGCCTCCTCGTCCGGAGTCGGGTCCAGCGCCGACATTCCCATGATCTCGAAGTCGTCGTATCCCATTGCCGAACCTCCCGGTGTTTCGCCGCTCCACCGTAGGGGTCAGCGACCGTTGACAGCACTCCCCCGCTCCACCATTCTGCAGCCATGGAGCACGTCAGCTGGACCCGAATGGAAGACGGCACGAAGGAGGACTACGAGTTCCTCGCCGGCCACTACACCGAGCATTCGCAGGACGAGCTCGTCCCCAACCTTGTCAACCTCCTGAAGGTGCTCGAGGGGCCGAAGCTCGGCTACCAGATCGATCGCTACCAGCACTCGCTGCAATCGGCGACGCGGGCGCTTCGCAACGACGAGTCACTCGACCTCGTCATCGGTGCGCTGCTGCACGATGTCGGCGACGCCATGGCGCCGGCGAATCACAGCGCCGTCGCCGCCGCGATGTTGAGGCCCTACGTCGACGACGAGACGCACTGGGTCATTCAGCACCACGGACTCTTCCAGGGCTACTACTACTTCCATCACATGGGCGGGAATCGGAACGGACGAGACGCGTTCGCCGACCATCCGCACTTCGACGCCTGCGCCCGGTTCTGCGAGCTCTACGACCAGAACTGCTTCGACCCGGACTACCCCACCCTGCCCATCGAGGACTTCATCCCGATGATGGAGGAGCTCTTCGGCCGCGAGTCGAGGGTGCCCGGCATCGCGCCGATCGACATGACCGCCGACATGCACGTCAACTGAGCTGAGCCCCGAGCGGACGGCAGCGGCCTACGCTCGACGGATGCCGCTTCGCCCCATCGTCGGAACCCTCGCCTACCTGCTGGACCCGACCACCGACCAGGTCCTCATGATCCGACGGGACGCCCGACCGGACGACGACCACTTCGGCAAGGTCAACGGGCTCGGCGGCAAGGTCGAGCCGGACGAAGGCATCGTCGAGAGCCTTCGGCGTGAGCTCGACGAGGAGACCGGCCTCGAGCTCACCGACATTGCGTTGCGAGGCACGATCACGTGGACGAACTTCGGCCCCAAGCGTGAGGAATGGCTCGGGTTCGTCTTCCTCGTGACCGGCTGGAACGGCGAACCGCCGGAGCACAACGACGAGGGCAGCCTCGTGTGGATCCCCAAGTCACGCCTCATGCAGGCCTGCTCGACGGACGAGGCCGAACGTACGGCGGCCGACCTGCCGATGTGGGCGGGCGATCGACACTTCGTTCCGCTCGTGTTCGACGACGACCCGCGGGCGTTCCACGGCACCATGCCCTACGACAGCGACCTGCCGAAGTCCTGGACCTACGAGAGGCTGTAACGCATCAGTTCGCCCATTCCTTGATCTGCGACACGACGGCCAGCGGATCTGCGCCCACCGGGTTGAGCGTGAGGCTGGTGACGCCGGCCTCGGCGTAGGCGGCGATGCGCTCCTGCACGAATCCGGCCGGGCCGACGAGGCTCGTCTGCGCGATGAACTCGTCGGGGATGAGCGCTGCAGCCTCGTCCTTCTTGCCGTCGAGGTAGAGATCCTGGATCTGCTCGGCTTCGGCTTCGTAGCCGTAGCGACGGAAGAGCGTGTTGTAGAAGTTCTTCGACTTGGCGCCCATGCCACCGATGTAGAGGGCGAGGCTTGGTCGAGCGAGGTTGCGGAGCTCGGCCGCCTGCTCCTCCGTCTCCGTGATGGCGGCCAGACCGCCGGCGATGATCTCGAGTTCGCCGAGCGCAGGATCCCGCTTGGCGAGGCCGGCGTCGAGCGCGGCACCCCATGCGTCTCGTGCCTTCTCCGGATGGAAGAACACGGGAAGCCAACCGTTCGCCATCTCTGCGGTGAGCTCGACGTTCTTCTCGCCGATCGATGCAACGACGATCGGGATGTCTTCGCGCAGCGGCGTGTTGATCAGCTTGAGCGGCTTGCCCAAACCTCCTCCACCGTGCTCGGGGGTGAGCGGCATGTGGTAGTTGCGGCCGTCGTGCTCGAGGCGCTCGCGCTTCCAAACCTTGCGACAGATCTCGATGACCTCACGGGTGCGTCCGAGCGGCCGGTTGTACGGCACGCCATGCCAACCCTCGATCACCTGCGGTCCGGAAGCGCCGAGGCCGAGTGTGAACCGTCCTTCCGACAGGGAGTCCAGCGTGGCCGCCGTCATCGCGATGAGCGTGGGTGTACGGCTGTAGATCGGCAGGATGCCGGACACGAGTTCCATCGTCGACGTGTGGGCGGCGAGGAAGCCGAGCGTGGAGACGGCATCGAAGCTGTACGCCTCGGCCACCCAGGCCAGGTCGACGCCGGCCGACTCCATCGCCTGCGCCCGCTCCACAGCCTTGCGGGGGTTGTCGCTGTAATCGATGGTCATTGAGATCTTCATGACCGCGATGTTACCCAACGGTAGGTTCGGGTGCCCACGAGAACGGCGCGGGACCCTCGTCGATCAATCGGGACCAATGACCCAGAGGGAGCGCTCACGAGCCGCCGCCGTCCGTCGATTGGCACAGGGACGGGAGACAGCCGAGCAGAAGAAGAGGTCAATCGATGCGAGTTCCGTGGTCGCGCGAGAGTGCGCCAGCGCCTGAACCCCGCCCCGAACCCAACACGCCCCGCCTCCTGCAACTGTGCGACGACGGCAGCCTCACCCTCGAGCCAGCCAACCCGCATCGCGCCGTTCCGAACCAGCCGAAGCCGGACGCCGTCCGCTGAACAAGTCTCCGGTAGCCTCCCCAGACAGCCACGTCATCTGGAGGAATCGTGCAGACGCAACTGGTCATCAATGGTGAACGCCGTGCCGGATCCGACGGGGACACCGTCGACGTCCTGAATCCCGCCAACGGCGAACTCGTGGCCACGGTTGCCGCCGGCTCCGTGTCGGACATGGTTGCGGCCTGCGATGCTGCGGCGAGCGCACAGAAGTCGTGGGCGAAGACCGCCCCGCGGACCCGCGCCGAGCTATTGCGATCCTGCTACCAGGTGATGGTCGACAATGCGGACATGCTGGCCGACATCATCGTCGCGGAGCACGGCAAGCCGAAGGCCGACGCCCTTGGCGAGATCGCCTATGCGGCCGAGTTCTTCCGTTGGAACAGCGAAGAGACCGTGCGACTGCACGGCACCCTCGGCACAAACCCCGCTGGCACCGCCAAGATGATCGTGCATCACCCGCCGGTCGGCGTCGTGCTGATGGTGACGCCGTGGAACTTCCCGGCGGCCATGATCACCCGCAAGGTGGCGCCGGCTCTGGGCGCCGGCAACGCCGTGGTCATCAAGCCCCCCAAGGAGACGCCACTCACGGCGCTGGCGCTCGCCGACCTGTTCGAGAACGAGGTTGGGCTTCCTCCGGGCCTCATCAACATGGTCACCACGAAGTCCGCTTCGAAGCCGGTTCAGGCGGCGATGGACCACGACGCTGTTCGCATGGTTTCGTTCACCGGGTCGACGGAGGTCGGGCGCATTCTCCTGCACCAGGCGGCCGACCGCGTCCTGAAGGTGGCGATGGAACTGGGCGGGAACGCGCCCTTCATCGTCTTTGCCGACGCCGACCTCGATCTCGCCGTCGAAGGGGCGATCGCCGCCAAGATGCGGCACTCGGCTGAGACCTGCACGGCGGCGAACCGCTTCTTCGTGGAGGAGCCGGTCATGGAGGCGTTTGGTCAGAAGCTCGCCGCGGCGATGTCGGCGATGAAGGTGGCCGAGGGCAACACCGAGGGCGCCCAGGTCGGCCCGCTCATCAACCAGGACGCGGTCGACAACGTCGACCGTCTTGTGACCGCAGCCGTGTCCGGTGGCGCCACGGCAGTCACCGGCGGTTCGCCGGTGGACGGACCCGGCTTCTTCTATCCGCCGACGGTCCTGACGGGTGTTCCCGCTGACGCCGACGTCGCCCGGGAGGAGATCTTCGGGCCAGTGGCCCCGCTCATCTCGTTCACGGACGAGGACGAGATGCTCGCCCAAGCAAACGACACCGAGATGGGCCTCATGGGTTACGTCTTCACGCAGGACCTCGCACGCGGCCTGCGCGTGAGCGAACAGGTTCAGGCCGGCATGGTGGGGTTGAACCGCGGTGTCGTGTCCGACCCCGCCGCACCGTTCGGCGGCATGAAGCAGTCGGGCCTCGGTCGCGAAGGGGCGAGCGAAGGCATCTACGAGTTCTGCGAGACGCAGTACATCGCCACCAACTGGTAGCGATCAGACGGCGACCTCGTGCCGGTTGCCGCCGGAACGCTTGGCCGAATACATCGCGCCATCAGCGAGACGCACAAGGTCCTTCACATCGGTTTCAGCACCGGCCTTGCGGGAGGCGATCCCGACCGACGCCGTGACACGCGCGTCGATCTCGGCGACCGCCTTCGTGATGCGCGTCGACGCATTCTCCCGGAACTTCTCGGGGGCGGAACGGCGGGCAAAGACGACGAACTCGTCGCCACCGAACCGGCTGACCAGATCATCCGACCGGAAGATGGAGCGAAGCTCGTTCGCGACGAGACGCAGGACCTGGTCCCCACGTTCGTGGCCCTCGGTGTCGTTGACCGACTTGAACCCGTCGAGGTCGATGAAGAACAGGGTGGCAGCCTGGTGCGACGGCAGCATTCGAGCTGCGTCGATCAGGCCGTTGCGGTTGAGCAGACCGGTGAGGGCATCGGTCGATGCGACCGTGCGAGCGTGTTCGAGTTCGAACCGGGCAGAATCGAGGCTGCGTCGGACCGCGTGACGGCGGGCGGCTGCCAGCACGGCAAGGAGGGTGAGCAGCACACCGCCGAGCCACACGCCCTGTTGATCGAACAGACCGACCGAACCGGCGAACTCCTCGCCGGCGTACACGTCGACGGTCCATCGCAAGCCGGCGGTCTCCACGCTGCGTTGGGTGGCGAGGGCTCCATCCGACGTCGACGTTGAAATCCATCCCGTCGACGCACCGATGGGCTCGTCGAAGGTCTCAACGGCCAGCGTGTAGTCCAGTGCCGTCTCGTTCGAGATCTCGTCGAGTCCGATCATGTGCTCGATGGTCATGATGCTCACCACCAGGCCGAGGCCCTCGCCGTCGCGCTCGACGGGTGCGACCATGACAGCGCTGAACAGACCGAACTCCTCGCCTTCCGGCATGTCTGCCGCAACGAAATTGAAGATGTCCGCGGATTCGAGAACATAGAGCTCGAACGACTGGGATCCGAAGTCCCGCGGAATGAGGGTCCCGCTGAGACCGGTGGCGTCGAGTCCGAGGAGCGAGACACCGAACAGCTCCGACTCATAGGAGATTCGGGTCAACAGGACTCGTTCGTCGGTTGGGCCCGGGAACACCGTTGCCGAGAATTCATCGTTGCCCAGGGCTGCTTCCCGCGCTTCCAACGCCGGGAGGTCTGCGACGTTCACCCGTTCGAAGAACATCACGCCCGGATCGCTCGCCTGGGTCTTCTCCACCTCGTTCTGCATGAACATCTGGTATTCGCTGAGCGGGCCCGGATGCGTTGCGCCCGCGAAGCTGATGGCCGAGTCGAACGATCCGATCCGTTCGTCGATGCGCTCCTCGAGCAACACTGCGACGCGGCTGGCCTCGGCTTCGAATCGGAGGTCTCGTTCGCGTTCGGCCGACTGGCGCTGCAACAGCGCCACCAGTGTCGTCAACAACAGACCCGCGACAATGATGATCGCGGAAAGGCGGCGCCAGAACGACGCTTCATCTCGAATCTTGCCTGGCGGACCGTTACCCACAGTGGTGAAATCGGCACAACTCGTTGAAACGTTGAGCACCCGATACATGACGATCGCATTGCAAAACGATCAGCTGAGGGCAGCCTCCACCGCCGCCTCAGCGTGCAGGGTGGTTGTGGGGAAGTACGGGATGAACACGTCGTCTTCCGTCACCAACAGTTCAATCTCGGTGCATCCGGCGACAACGCCCTGCGCACCGGCAGACCCGAGCCGATCGATGATGTCGAGGTACTCCTCGCGGGAGTCTCGGTTGAGTTCACCCTTGACCAGCTCGTCGTAGATGATGTCGTGCACTCGTTGCCGCTCCGCTTCGGAGGGGACGACAACGGAAATGCCATGCGATTCGAGGCGAGCCCGGTAGAACTCCTGCTCCATCGTGAACTTCGTGCCGAGCAGGCCGACCGTGTCGAGCCCTTCCGCCAGAATCGCAGCAGCTGTCGTGTCGGCAAGATGCAGAAACGGCACGCTGATCGATGCCTCGATCTGTTCGGCCACCTTGTGCATCGTGTTGGTGCACAGCACGACGAGTTCGGCGCCGGCGGACTCGAGCCGGGCGGCGTCCTCCGCCAGAAGCCGGCCGGCCGCATCCCAATCGCCGGCCGCCTGGAGCTCCTCGATCCGGGCAAAGTCGTAGCTCCGCACGATGAGATCGGCCGAGTGCACGCCACCCAGACGGGCGCGCACACCCGTGTTGATCAGCTCTTCGTAGAGCACTGACGATTCCCAACTCATGCCGCCCAGAAGGCCGATCATCTTCATCTCGCCAGTCTGGTCGAGACGGCCAGATGGACTGGGCTTTGTGGTGTGCAAAAATGTCACTTCATGGACTTCCTTCTGGAAATGACGCCCGGTGCCGGTTGGCTCGCCCGAGAGAACGATCGGATCGTGTTCCTTCCGCAGGAAGAGAGCGTGGACACGGCGCACGATGTGATCGAGCCGCTGCTTGTGCCTCGAGACATCGACGCGGCGTTCCGCACGTTCCGCTCCTGGCTCGAGACGGGACGACCCCTGCCCCCGATGCTGTTGATCGGCCTCGAACGGACCGCTCTGGCCATGGCGCATGGAATCCCCCGACTCCCCTTGACCGAGCCGGACACCGGGGCCGTCCGCTATGTGGACCTGTCCAACGGTTCCACCGGGGCATCACCGCTCGGCACGGTCCGCTCGATCGGATTGAACGACGACACGGCGGAGCCGTCCGGCATGCTCATCGAAGGCGTGATCCGTGCCGGCGGTTTCCGGCTCCACATTCACACGAGCACGAACACACGAACTGCGCCACAGCTGGCACCGGAGCCTGTCCCAGCCGACACCGACGCCGTGCTGCAGCTGCACCTGGACGAGTACTCCGTGGAGATCGGTCAGGGAATCGTGCTCGGCCGTTGGCCGTACAAGCATGCAGAGTTCGACTCGAGCCTGGAGCCGCTGATCGTCGCCGATCCCGCCGTCTCCCGGATGCATGCGGAAATTCGACCCGAGCCGGGAGGCGCCGTGGTGATCGACAGGGGGTCGCACAACGGCACGTGGGTTCGGCCGAAGGGAAGCCCCGACCGGGTGGCCCTGCAGCCGAACGTGCCGTTCGCCATCCGCGACGGCGATGCCGTGATCATGGGCGACACCACGGTCACGCTTGGCGGCGGCGACATCGCCTGAATTCGTTCACCCACCGCTAGAAGCGCCCCGCCTGTTGTGACGATTGGTGGTCGGGCCCAGCGCAGTGGCGGCGTCCCGCTGGCTCGGCGTGACAGACTGACCGGATGCACGGAGAGTCGGTGGACCAGATGGCGTCAACTTCGGGTACTTCGCGGGGTATCCACATCACGCCCGGCGACGGCATCGTCGCTCATCTCGGCCTTTTCATGGCCTACGCCGAAGGGGATGACGAAGGGCTCAACCAGCTCGTCGTCCGCTTGAATGCGCTCGCCGGAGCCCCATGGGCCGAGGTCGTGCGGACGTTGACGTCCGACATTTCTGCCGCCGGCTACGACAACCACCCGGCGCTGGCCTGCGCCACGATCGAAGGCGATCGCATCGGTGTGCTCGTGTTCGGCGACCTGTCGCTCGCCGTGTCTACCGACCAGGAAACACGCGTGCTCGACGGGCGGCACTCCAGCACATGGATCGACCTTTCGATGCCGGGAGTCACCCAACGGGTCCGCTGCGGACAGCAGTCCGATTCGAACGTTGTCGGCGTGCTCCGCGACGGCGTCGTCTCCGGCGGAGGTTTCGTCTTCGATCTGCAAGGACCGATTCCTGCCGCCACCCGTTGGGACGCGGACGAGACGCCAGAACCGGCGGCAACAGCTGCGGTCGAAGCCGAGGAACCGGCGGAGGCAGAGCCGGAGACCGTCGACGTCGAGGTGGCCGACGCGCCGGAGGAGACGGTAGAAGTCGACACGGTCGCCGCTGTCGAGCAAGCCGATGGTCCGCTGCCAGAGCCGGAGGACATCGTCGAAGCGCAGTCGCTGAACGGCAACATCTTCGGGTCGCCCGTCGAACCCGAATCCGATGAAGCCGCAGAGGAACCGGCGACGGACGACTCGGCCGCCAACGACTTCCCCGCCGTGGCGGGAATCTTCAGTCGAAGCGAGTCGAGCGCGATCGACGATGCCGAAGTGATCGACTCGGACGACGCAACGGATACGCCGGTTGTCGACGACATCGATGCAGCGGAAGCTGCTCCTGCCGCGCCAATGCACGCGATGAAGCCGGAGCCCGCCCCCGATGACTTCGCCGTGCCAACCGCGGAGTTCGCCCCGGCGGAGGAAGAGCTTCCCCCGCCGCCGGTACCGATGGCAGAAGAAGCCGAAGCGAGCGCATCTGCGGTCGCCGTCGCCACCGTTCCCGAACTGCACGGTGTGCTCTGCCCCGCCGGACACCTCACGAGCGCCCAGGACCAGAGCTGTCGCACCTGCGGGCTTCCCATCGACCCGACCGCCGAGATCGTGGTTGGCTCGCGGCCATCCCTCGGCACGCTCACCTTCGACGATGGCGCGCAGCTGCAGCTCACGCGGCCGGTTGTGATCGGTCGCGGTGTTCCCGAGCGCTACGCCATCAACGGTGAGCCCGCCACGACCGTGTTGCTCGACGACGTCCAGGGCACGATCAGTCGGGTGCATCTCGAGGTGCACCTGGTGGGCTGGGAGATCGAGATCATCGACATGAACTCGACCAGCGGCACCTTCATGCGCACCGACGAGGGCGAACGCGTGCGCCTGCTTCCCGACGATCCGACTGCGGTCGCCCCCGGCACGGTCGTCGAGGTCGGCCAGCGCTCGTTCACCTTCTCGGCAGGTCCGCTGTCCACATCGTGACCCGCACCATGCCGGGTGCAAACGGATGGGACGCCCAGCCGTCAGAGGATCATGGCTCTTGCCTTCCTCGGGTCGTCAATGACCGATTCCATCGCTGATCTCGAAGCGCGCGCCCGCTCAGGCGACGCTGCAGCGTTCGGCTCGCTGCTGCGTCACCACCACTCCGATATGCGAGGCCTCGTCTGGTCGATGCTGCGGGATTCCCACAGCACCGACGACGTCCTGCAATCCGCCTATGAGAAGGCCTTCCTGCAGATCGACCGGTTCGAAGGGCGCTCGAGTTTCTCCACCTGGCTGCAATCGATCTGCTACCGGACGGCCATCGATCATCTTCGGTACGAGGGTCGCCGACGGCACGAGGACATCTCGACCGTCCGACATCTCTCGAACACCAGTGAACCGCTCGCGGCCGTCGACGA
>CALBVR010000195.1 GCA_937969565.1 uncultured Acidimicrobiales bacterium
AGATCCGTTCGCTGAACGCAATCTCGGGCGACGTGGCCTTCCTCGGCGTGCCGAACCAGCGTGCGGTCGAGCAGGCCGTTGTCGACTACGGCTCGATCAAGGGCTTCGGCATCACCTCCGGCCAGGGCCTCGACGACCACGGTGCCGAGCGAGCCGTCACCGAGGTGCTCGGCCATCGCGTCGTCTTCCATGGCGTCTTCTTCTTCCATGGCGTCATCTTCCATGGCGTCATCTTCCATGGCGTCTTCATCGTCGTCTTCCATTGCATCTTCGACGACTTCTTCAGCTGCGTCAGCGGCATCGCTGGCAGCGTCGGTTGCGGTATCAGCCGCATCTTCAATGGTGGATCCGCATGCCGCCGCCACAAGAGTGAACGACAGGAACATGCCAAGGATCATGAAGAGTTTCTTCACTTTGGCCCCTCCAAGGGTTTGGTGACGGCACCCCAAATCGACATGCCGCTGGTTCAGCCCGACAAGTTAGCAGTGGTTCGCAGAATCCGGCAGTCGCGACACACTTTGGTACTTTTCCGTTCACATCCAGGAAGCAATCCTGCAAACAAAGAGGTGACCCGTGCTCGAGGTTGATGTCGCAATCATTGGCGGCGGCATAGCTGGCGCAACCGTCGCGGCTCATGCCGCACCGGAGCGCAGTGTCGTCCTGCTCGAGCAGGAACAGGAACTCGCCCACCACACGACGTCGCGATCGGCCGCCGTCTACATCGAGAACGAGGGCGGCCCGGTTTTTCATCGACTGTCCACGGCATCCCGATCCTTCTTCGAGGCCGACCATGCCGAGCTCGACGCCCGGTTGCTGACGCCGATGCCGGTGATGAAGGTCGGCATGGCGAAACATCGGGACGCCGTCGCGGCCGAGATCGCTGAGGCGAACGCCGTGACGAGCTCAATCCGCCTGATCGAGGGCGAGGAGCTCACCGAGCTCTGTCCGGTGCTCCGACCCGAGATGATCGGCGTCGGCATGCTGGAACCCACGGCCGCCTCGATCGATGTCATGGGTCTCCACCAGCTCTACCTACGGCGGGCCCGCGCGGCCGGTGCCGAAGTTCGGCGGTCCGCTCGGGTCGAGGCGCTGCAACGGACCGGAGGACGATGGCAGCTGGAAACGGCAAGCGGACCCGTTTCGGCGAAGACCGTGGTCAATGCCTCCGGAGCATGGGGCGACCACGTGGCGACCATGGCCGGGGTTCAGACGATCGGGCTCACCCCGATGCGGCGAACCGCATTCACGGCGCGCATCGACCACGACCCATCAGACTGGCCGTTCATCTATGCCGACATCCCTGAGCTGCACTGCTACTTCAAGCCCGAGGCCGGAAACCAGCTGTTGTGCTCCCTCTCGGACGAGACGCCGTCAGAACCGTGCGATGCCCGGGCCGAAGAGATCGATGTCGCAACGGCGATCGATCACATCAACCAACTCACGACGCTGAATCTGCGTTCGGTCTCCACCACATGGGCGGGACTTCGAACCTTCGCCCCGGACCGCAACCCCGTCTTCGGTTGGGACGACGAGGCGGATGGATTCCTGTGGATGGTCGGCCAGGGCGGGTGCGGCATCGTCACGAGCCCGATCGCCGGTCAGATCGCCGCAAACCTCATCGCGGGACGACCGCTGCCCGAACACGTCACCGAACTCGGACTCGACGAGGCTTCGCTCGCACCGAGGCGCTGATCTTCAGCGCACCACGCCATACGGGTCATAGGGGTCGACGGGGATCGATTCGAGCTGGAGGCGCCGGCCGACGTCGTGCTCATCCGCGAGTTCGAGCATCAACCGCAGCGCCACGTCATCTTCGACCGCCCATCCCGTCGAGTCGAACACCGTCACCCGCGCCTTCTCCTTCGTCGTCTCTTCAGACTGGACGACCTCGAAGAGATCCGGGCCGATTCGATGGGCCGGAACCTGTTGGCACTCGCCTTCGAGGAGGCACTGTTCGAGCGTGTCGGGAATGACGAGTGCCGATTCGAGCAACGAGACAGGCAGTTCGAGCTTGCCGGGAAAATCGGCGCCCACGGCGTTCACATGCAGCCAGGGTCGGGGCTCGAAATCGCCCATGACCGGTCCTGCACCGATGTCGATTGACGTACAGGTCACGAGCACGTCGACCTCGGCCGCCATCGCCTCGAGCCCGCCCTCCGGACACGAGTCGAACGGAAGACCGAGGAAGGCGATGCGGTCGGCGAAACTGTCTGCTGGTTCGGGGGATGGGTCGTATCCGACCACACGCTGCACCGTCCGTACCCGGGAGATCGCGTGGAGTTGGGTGACCGCCTGCGCACCCAGTCCGATCATGCCGACGGTGATCGGTGTATCGATCGCCATCAGGTCTGTGGCGAGGCCGGACGCCGCGCCGGTCCGGAGTGCCGTGAGAAGCGTGGAGTCGGAGATGGCGAGCAGGTGTCCGGTTTCCGTGTCCCACATCGACGAGGTCGCCAGCACGCTCGGCAGGCTCCGCTGGGTCGGGTTCGTGGGGTGATAGCCCACCATCTTGATGACCACCGGACCACCGACTTCATGGGTCGGCATCCACTCGACCAGGCCGAGCGCCGGTTTGTCGTACCGGAAGCCGGCTCGGGGACGTGCGTCGACGAGCTCGGCGTCGTGGCCCGCGAACCGTTCACGCAGCGACTCGATCATCCGGTCCATCAGGGCGTCACGGCCCACCCGGTCCACCAGGACCGCCAGGTCGCTCGCACCAAGAATTCTCGTCTCCATGATCACCCTTCGTCGCCAAGACGAAGGGTGGATGCACAGAGTGTGATTGTCGAATTCGTACATCCTCTGCCATCAATGGTCAGTGGGCGCGCATCCGAAGTGACCGGCCGCGGCGAAGGAGTTGGTGTGGAGGCAGTGCAGAATCTTGAGACGGAGCTCCTGACGTTCAGCGGGCGGCCATTCGTTGCGACGCCGGAAACGCTCGGCGAGCTCGTCGACTCGGCCGATCTGCTCGGTGACATCACGGCGCTACGTGCCAGATACGAGGCCGACGGGTACCTCTATGTTCGGGGCTTTCACGATCCCGAGCTCGTGCTGTCGACGCGACGCGAGCTGCTCCTCAAATACGCAACCGTCGGCGAGGTCGACGATCGCCACCCGCTCATGGACGCGATCGAAGGCGATCGGGCCGGGCTGCGCCACGTCAACATGCGCACCTTCACCGAGTCGCTGCGCACCGGAGCGCGGTACGAGGCGATGATTCTGCATCCTCGACTGATCGAGCTGGTCGGCCAACTGCTCGACGGCCCGGTTCGCCCCTACGACTTTCGTTGGCCCCGTATCGCCCGACCCGGCGAGGGGTGCGGGTATCACTGCGATGGCCCGTACATGAGCCGCGGCACCGACCGACACCTGTCCGTCTGGACGCCGATCGCCGACGTGGCTCCCCACGAGGGCGGGTTGATGATCCTCGAGGACAGCCACACGAATCCAGAACTCCGCGATGGCTACCTGCGGATGGATGCCGACCGGGACGGTCTGGTCTGGTTGGACGACGATCCGCGGAAGGTGCAGGAGCGGTACGGCAAACGCTGGCTCACGACCACCTTCGCCCCCGGCGACATCCTCGTCTTCAGCATGAACACGCTGCACGGGGCGTTCGACAACCGCTCCCCCGAACGGCGGTGCCGACTCTCCACCGACAGCCGCTACCTGGTTGCCGGCGAGACCCCCGACCCACGATGGAACACGGACACCGGCGAGGAACTCAACCCGCACGGACCGGGACGCGTCTTCTATCCGGGGCTCGGCAGCTGGGCCAACGAAGACTTCCAGGACGAGTGGAAGTACGTGGACGAGGCCGGCCGACTCAAACTCAACTGACCTCCAAGATCTGTGCAGCGTGGTGTGCCATATCGGCACCCCCTCCTGCACAGATCCTCAGGACAGGGTGACCGGGGTGCTCTGGGGGTGATGGCAGGCGAGCCAGTGATCCGGGCCGTGTTGTCCGAACTCCGGCACCGTCGTGGTGCAGACCTCGGTCGCATGCGGGCAGCGCGTGTGAAACCGGCATCCGGTCGGCGGGTTCGACGGCGACGGCAGCTCGCCGGAAAGTGAGCCGTCGTCCTCGATGCCCGAACCGGGAATCGCCGCAAGCAGCGCCTGGGTGTACGGATGGGCGGCGTTGCCAAAGATCGAATCGGCATCACCGACCTCGGCGACCCGACCGAGATACATGACCATCACCCGGTCGGAGATGTTGCGGACCACGGCGAGGTCGTGGCTGATGAAGAGCATCGTCAGTTGATGCTCCTGCTTCAGGTCCTCGAGCAGGTTGAGGATCTGTGCCTGCACCGACACGTCGAGTGCCGACACCGGCTCGTCGGAGATGAGCACGTACGGGTCGAGGGCAAGCGCCCGGGCGATGCTGATCCGCTGACACTGGCCACCCGAGAACTGGAATGGCTTGCGATCGCCGTACTGCGGGTCGATCCCGACCGACTCCATGAGCTCGGTGATCCGGGCCTCGCCCCACGTTCCGCTCGTTCCCCAGACCTCGACGCCCTCACGGATGATGTCCCGGATGCCGCGTCGGGGGTTGAGGGAGGACACGGGGTCCTGGAAGATCATCTGCAGATCGCTGCGGGTGCGACGCAGGTCCTGCTTGGAGAGCGTCGTCAGCTCCTTGTCCCGATATCGGACCGACCCCGAGGTCGGCTTCGGCATCTGGACCACGGCCTTCGCCGTGGTCGACTTGCCACATCCGGACTCGCCGACAATGCCGAGGGTTTCGCCCTGCACCACGTCGAACGACACGTCGGAGACCGCCTGCACCACCGCCCGGTTGGCGACGGGGAACTCCATGACGAGGTTGTTGACCTCGATGATCGGGTCTTCGTCGGTTCGAAGATGCGCACTACCGATGCCAACCATCAGACGGTCGCCTCCTGTCCGAGCGGATGGAGACACGAGAAGGTGTGCGAACCATCGCCGACCGGCGTGGCGACCGGGAGTGTCGAATGGCAATCGTCTTGAGCGAAGGTGCACCGCGGTGCAAACGGGCAGCCGGTGAGCGGCGAGCTCAGGTCTGGCGGGCTGCCGGGAATCGGGTCGAGCCGCTGGCCTCGTGGCTTGCTGATGTCGGGAATGGACAGCTGGAGGGCCCGGGCGTACGGATGGCGGGTGTCGGCGAACAGATCTTCCGTCTGGGCCGACTCCATGACACGGCCGCCGTACATCACCACGACGTCGTCGGTCCGGTCCCGCACGACACCGAGGTCGTGGCTGATGAGGATCAGCGCCATGTTCAGGTCGGTCCGGAGATTGTCCAGCAGGTTGAGGATGTCGCGCTGCACCGTCACATCGAGTGCGGTGGTCGGTTCGTCGGCGATGAGCAGTGCCGGGTCGTTTGCCAGCGCCATGGCAATGACGACGCGCTGACGCATGCCGCCCGACAGCTCGTGCGGGTACTGCCGCAGTCGACCAGCTGCGTCGGGAAGGCGCACCAGCTCGAGCAGTTCGATCGCCCGCTTCTTCGCATCGTTCTTGGAGAGATCCCGGTGGTAGCGCATGCCCTCGGTCATCTGGGCATCGATGCGCTTGACCGGGTTCAACGATGTCATCGGGTTCTGGAACACCATGGCGACGTCGACGCCGTAGAAATGCTTGCGCCGGCTGGACGGCATCGTCAGAACGTCGATGCCGTCGAACGTGGCCCGCCCGCCGATCGCCGCCGTGCTCGGCAGCAGATCCATCACCGCCTTCATCGTGACGGACTTGCCCGAACCGCTCTCGCCCACGATGCCGAGCGCCTTGCCCCGCTCGACCGACAGGCTCACGTCGGACACGGCGTACACCGGGCCGCCGGGCGTGGCGAAGGTGATGGACAGATTCTCGAGCTCGAGGAGTGGCGTGCCTTCGCTCACAGCGACAGCTCCTTCGCGTCGAAGACCTCGCGGAGGCGATCGCCCGCGTAGTTGAGTGCAAGCACCGTGACGGTCACGACACCGATCGGGAAGAGCGCGGCGTGCGGCCCTTCTCGGAGGAACTGCTCCTCACTGCCCGAGGCAAAGATCTGTTTGCCCCAGCTCAGACCACCATTGACCGACACACCGAGAAAGGCGAGCGTGCCCTCCGCAACGATGGCGATGCCCATGCCGAGCAGCGCCAACGCCGACATCGGGATGACGACGTTCGGCACGATCTCGCGAATGAGAATGCGGAAGTCGGAGGCGCCGAGAATGCGCGATGCGGTGACGAAGTCGCGCTCGGCGAACACGAGCGTCTGTGCTCGGGCCAGCCGGCCGACCGGAGCGATCGCCAGCACGCCCAGGCTGATGGAGATCCACAGCAGGGTCCGGCCGAGCAACGTCGTCACGAAGATGGCGAGGAGCAGCGCCGGGAACGAGAGCAGCGTGGCGAACAGGAACGACAGCACCCGGTCGAACCAGCCCCGGAAGTATCCGGCGATGATTCCGGCAGTACCGCCGACGATGAAGCCCACGAAGATCGCGATGAAGCCGACGAGCAACGACGTGCGCGCTCCCCAGATGGTCAACGACAGCACGTCGCGGCCGGTGGCGTCGGAACCGAACCAGAGCCCGGCTCGCGGACCCTCGAAGCGGCCACCGACCCGGGTTTCGGTCGGCTCGACGATCGGCAGGACGGGAGCGAGCAGGGCGATGACCACCACGAACGCCAGCCAACCGACGCTCATCACGAAGCCGGGGCCGAGGCGGGAAAGCAGGCTCTGACCGCCGTCGGTTTCGTCGATCGTTTCGAGCGCAGCGTCAGCCATTGAAGTCCACCCGCGGATCGAGGAACGTGTAGATCAGGTCCACCAGCACGTTGACGGCAACGAATGCCACCGACACGACGACGACAACGGCGAGGACCACCGGGAAGTCGTCCCGGAAGATCGCCTCGACCACTTCGAAGCCGATACCCGGAATCTGGAACTGGCGCTCCACCACGAGCGAACCGCCGATCAGTGACGCCACCTGAATTCCGAAGACGGTGAGCAGCGAGAACAGCGAGGGCCGCAAGGCGTGCCGGAAGAGGATGTACCACTTCGGCAACCCCTTGGCTCGGGCGACGGAGATGAAGTCCTCCTGCAACGTGGAGATGAGGTCGGTCCGCAGCAGACGCTGGTACGTGGCGATGAGCGGCGTCGCCAACGCCACGGCCGGCAGGAACAGCGACGTCAACCGCTGGCCGATCGTCTCGTCCTCATATCTGGTCGGGAAGAGCTGCCATCGGATCGCGAACAGCCAGAACAACAGCACGGTCAGCGCAAAGACGGGAATGCCCAGCATGGTGAACGACACGACCGTCGATGCCTTGTCACCGAACCGATAGGCGCGCGACGCCGTCCAGAGCGCCCACGGCACCGAAACCGCGATGGCGATCACCTGCGCGTACACCATGAGCACCACCGTCACCGGCAGCTTGTCCGCAAGGATGCTGCGCACCGTCACCTGGTTCGAGTAGCTCCGACCGAAATCACCGGTGAGCATGTCGCCGACCCACCGTCCGTAGCGGATCGGGAATGGGTCATCGAGATGAAACTGGGCACGGGCTTCGGCCCGAACTTCCGCATATTCGGGGCCGGACTCCTCGAGCGCAATCGGACCGAGGATGTTGAAGAGCGGATCACCCAGATAATTCAGCGCACCGAAGGCCACGAACGTGACGGCAAACAGCACCAACACGAGTTGCAGCAGGCTTCGTACGACGAAACGCATGATCCGGTCTCCCCCTTGGTTCCCGGATCAGTTCTGCAGGAAGACCTGGTCCAGACGGGGAACCCCTCGGGTCTGACACGGCAACGCTGCGCCTTCCGGCGAAACGGCATCGCAGAGACCACCGACGTTGGCGCCGGCACCCACGGTCCAGTTCACATGCGTGGCCAACACGTACTGGTAGCTGTCCCGCAGATTGGCCTGCAGCTCCTGCCAGACGGCGTAACGCTCGTCGAAGTCCTGCGTCTGACGCTGGGCGACGATCTGCGCGTCCCGGTCCTCGTTGCAGTTGCGGGACCAGTTGATCGACAACGCTCCGATCGTCGAGCAGGTCAGGAACGCCGTGTCGACGTCGGGATCCGAGAAGCCGTGATAACGCCAGCTGGCGAAGTTGTACTGGCCGAAGATGACTTCCTGAATGTGGACGTCGTTCGGGATCGACTGCACCGTGATGTTGAAGTGGTCCGACATCGCATCGCTGACCAGATCGAAGATCGTGTCGTTCGACAGGTTCGTGTCGTACTGGTACTCCATGTTGACCTTGCCGTCGGTGCAGCTGTCCGGCACCTCGGCGCAGTATTCGGCGATGAGCGGTGCGGCGAGCTCTGGCATGTCGTCTTCCTGCTGGATGCTCGGGTCATGCCACGGGCTCTCCGGCGAGAACAGCGAATCCGCCAGCAGGGACGCGCCCTGGTTGACGAACTCTTCGTAGTCCTGCTTGGGGAAGAGATGCGTGGCGGCCTTGCGAACCCGGATGTCGTCGAACGGTGCGACCTGGGCGTTCATGGCGAAGAAGAACTCCTCACCGGAGTTGTCCTCCACCCGGAGGATGTCCTCCTCGGCACCACGCAGGGGCAGGATCATCAAGGCGGCCGTGCCGTGGACGACGTCGAGGTCGCCGACGATCAGCTGGTTCGCACGGGTACCCGGCTGCGGCACGGGGAAGAACTCGATGGCGTCGAGGTAGACCTCGACATCGTCACGCCACCAGTTCTCGTTGCGCACGA
>CALBVR010000196.1 GCA_937969565.1 uncultured Acidimicrobiales bacterium
AGGGGAATCTCGAACAGCCCCCGTCATGTGCGTGCGACCGGGAGTCCAACCCCGGTCTCGACAGATCGGGAGGGGGTTGCCGATCCGTCGATGAAGCCAACATAAATCCACATCCGGTCGGTGGGAACACCGACGCGGCTCCCTTCACTCCCTGTTCACACCACGGAAACTGGCGCGTGGCGCGCGTCACGCGTCAGCCCAAAACGACAGCGGCCCGGCGCCGAATCTCGAGGATTCGACACCGGGCCACAGGTCTCGGCGATCAGGGTCGTTCGCCGAAGTCCGGTCCGACGGTGCGGGTGCGCTTGAGCTCCCAGAAGCCGTCCATCGTTGCCATGGTGACCATTGCGTCCCAGAGTGCGAGGCCTTCCTCGCCTTCCGGCTTGCGGGAGATCACGGGGCCAAAGATTCCCTTGCGGCCCTCCGGGCTGTCAAAAGCGATGATCGGCGTGCCCACGTCGTCACCGACGAGCGCCAGCCCAGCATCCATCTTCTCGCGGATGACGGTGTCCCAGGATTCGTCGTCGAATGCCGCGGCATGGCTCGTGTCGAGCCCGGCGGCTTCGAGGAAGGGCGATGCCCCACCGGCCATGACCGCATCCATGTCGGCGTCCCCGGTGGTCCGGTCATGGTGCAGCACCGAGCCGAATTTCCAGTAGAGCGCCTGCGCGGCGGCCATGCCCTCGGTGGCCTTCACGGATTCGAACACCCGCAGCAGCTTGTGGGTGAAGTCCACCGGCGCGAAGTAGTCGGAGTCTTCTGGCGGCTTGTTCTTGAACAACAAACTGATCGGCTGCCACGTGATGTTGAGATCACGTTCCGGTTCCACAACGTCGACGACCCAACGGGCCGTCATCCAGCACCACGGTCAAATGGGGTCAATCCAGAATTCAATGTCCATGGACGGACCCTATCGACTCCGATGCTGTCACGATGGCCCGGTTCCCATGCGTTTCGCCGTTTCCACGATGTGGAAGTCTCTTGTCAGTGCTTCCATTCTTGGCAAGCATGGGTGCATGACCGTTCAGAGCGTCGACCGGGCGCTCGCATTGCTCGCAATCCTCGGAGACCGACCGGGCGGCCTCGCCGATGTCTCGACCAGGGCCGCGCTTCCGCTCAGCACGACATCGCGCCTGCTCGACACGCTTGTCGTCGGTGGTGCTGTCGAACGCGGCCCGGATGGCCTCTTCCAAATCGGGCCGCTCGTCCATCGGCTCGGAGCGGCGTCCACGACCTCGACCGCATCGATCGAGTCCCGTGGCGCCGAGACGGTGGCTGCTCTTGCGGACGAGCTCGACGAAGCGGCCTGCATCTCGGTGCCCATCGGGTCTGAGACGCTCACGATCATGCAGATCGCCGTCCCCAAACCGGTGCAGGCGCAGAACTGGACCGGGCACCGCTGGTCGATCACCGGCGGTGGCTCAGGGGCCGTGATGATGTCGACCTGGCCGACCAGTCGAGTCGAACCGCTGCTCGCTTCGCTCGACGAACAGGATCGAACCTCGGTACGCAAAGAGATCCAGAAGGCACGTCGTACCGGGGTCAGCTGGAGCCACGGCACCTATGTCGAAGGACTGTCGAGCGTGGCCGCACCCATCCTCGATGCTGACGGCGTCGCCGTCGCTGCCGTTCTGGGCTACGGCCCGACCTACCGATTCCCCGGAAAGGGAAATGTGCAATCCGTGGCGGCGGCAGTGGCCGCCGCCGGCGCAGAGATCACCCGTCGATTGGAGACGTGATGGCCAGACGAGGACGAGCCCGATCGACGGCGACGGAGCCCCGGATTCGCCAGCTGCCGTGGCGGCAAGTGAAGAACCCGCATGGCACGCTCCCGATCCTCGACCCGGAGGGGGTGGAACGAATCCACGAAGCCTCGCTGCGGGTGCTCGAGGAACTGGGCATCGAACTGTGGAGCGAGGACGCCCGCAAGCTGTTCGCCGACGCCGGAGCGACCGTGGACGGCGAGGTCGTTCGAGTCGGACGGGAGGTCATCGAAGAGGCCCTTCGTACCGCACCGAGCGAGTTCACGCTGAGCGCCCGGAACCCGGACAAGGTCGTCACCCTCGGGGGCAACAACCTCGTCTTCGGGCTCGTCGCCGGACCACCGGCCGTGCACGACGAGATCAACGGTCGACGGCCATCGAACATGGAGGACTACGAGCAGTTCATCCGGCTCGCCCACTACTTCAATGCCGTCCACATCATCGGCAACCAGGTCGCGTCTCCGATGGAGCTTCCGGCCAACAACCGTCACCTCGACACCTACCGCGCCAACCTCACTCTTTCGGACCTGAGCTTTCACTGCCTGGCCATCGGGCGGGGTCGCGCCCTCGACGGCATCGAGATGATGGCCATCAGTCGGGGCATGACCGTGGAGGAGATGAAGGCCTCTCCCGGCGTCATCACGGTGATCAACGTGAACTCGCCTCGACGCTTCGACGAGGAGATGGCCAACGGTCTGATGACGATGGCCGAGCACGGCCAGGCGGTGTCGGTCACGCCGTTCACGCTGATGGGAGCCATGACGCCCGTGACGCTCGGCGCCGGCCTCGTCCAGCAGAACGCGGAGGCCCTCTTCGGGATCGCCCTCACCCAGCTGACGAACCCGGGCGCGCCGGTGGTCTACGGCTCGTTCACGAGCAATGTCGACATGCGTTCGGGCGCGCCGGCCTTCGGCACGCCCGAACACGCGAAGGCGAATGTGGCGAGCGGTCAGCTCGCCCGCCGCTACGGGCTGCCGTACCGGTCGTCCAACTCGAGTGCATCGAACACGGTCGACGCTCAGGCGGCCTACGAAACGCAGATGTCGCTCTGGGGATCTGTGCTCGGTGGCACCAACCTGATCTACCACGCAGCCGGATGGATGGAAGGTGGGCTCCAGGCCAGCTACGAGAAGTTCATCCTCGATGTGGAGATGCTTCAGCACATGATGGAGTTCCTCACGCCGATCGATCTGAGCGAGGACGAGCTCGCCTTTGACGCGATGCAGCGGGTGCCGACGGGAGGCCACTTCTTCGGCGATGAACACACGCTTGCCCGATACGAGAACGCGTTCTACTCGCCGATGCTGTCCGACTGGCAGAACCACGGTGCCTGGGTGGAATCCGGCGCCAAGAACACGACCGAGCGGGCGACCGCACTCTGGCAGACCGCGCTGGACGACTACACCGAACCGCCGATGGACGACGCCATCCGCGACCAACTCGACGACTACGTGGCCCGCCGCAAGGAACAGATCGGCGATGGCGATCCGTGATCAGACGAGGGCCTCGATCGGCCGATACGTGATCTCGGGATAGCCGAAATAGGCGGGTCCGAAGGCGTGCTGCAGGGCATGCTCAGATCGAAAGACCTCGAGTCCACGCATGCCGACGACGGAGACCCGGTGTCCCTCGGCCACGTCGGTGGACGTGTACCCACGTCCCGTCACTGCGTCGACAACGGAGATCAGGTCCGGGCTGCAGACCCAGGGTTCGCCGTCCAACCATGCGACGTGGTTCTCGTTCTTGAACCAGATGCGCAACTGTGCCGGCTTTCCCTCCCGCTCACCATCGATCGTGAGGTCGCCGAACATGTAGCCGTCACGGTCCTCCCAGTCTTTTTGAGAGACGACACCGTCGAACAGGCGCCAGCCGGCGGCGGCTTCCACGGCCGCGTCGACCGGGTCCTCGTTCTGCTCCCGAGCCTCGCGTGCTGCCCGCCCGATCGCCAACGACCGGGTCAGCGTGCCGGGCACGAGAATTCGCTTCATGTCTCGTCCGCTCAGCGGTGTCGAGGCGATGCTGGTTCCGTGGATGCCGGCGATCGAGAGCATCTTCGACACTCGTTCAAGCATGTAGGCATTCGCCGTCTCCGGCACGATTGCGACATTGCCCCACGCATCGACGGAGGCGAACGGAAAGCTCGGGATCTCGTTGATGAACGGCGTGCCCTGCATCTCATCGGGGACGGCACGTCCCGAGTAGTCCCCATCGGGGATCGGGATGCCGAGGCGGGCACCCGCCACGATCGGGGCGGGGGAATTGGATGCACCGAGCTCCACCGGCACGATGGCGCCGACCGACTGGCCGAGAAACGAGCCAAGGTGTTCGATCGCCTGCAGCATGACTCGATCCAATGCCTGCGGCGAGCCGAGATGGAGCGAGGCGATGAGCTCATCGACCTCGGGTCCCTGCGGCGCGATGGAACCCGAGCTGTACGCCGTGACCGTGAGGGCATCATCGGCGATGGAGTCGGCGTCGACCCAACCGACTTCAAGGCCGTCGTCGAGTGCAGAGCGCAGCGCGGTCATGCCCTCCTCCGGCTGACCTCCGCCACCGGTCCCCATGAACAGGCAGCCGTCGACGAAGTCGCGACAGTCGGCTTCGGAGCTCAGTGTGGTGGAGGTCATGAGGATTCGCTTTCGGTCTGCACCGTCGGTGAGGAGCGCAGCAGGGATCGTGTGTAGTCGTGGGCAGGGGAGGCAAAGAGCTCGGCGGTCGGGCGCAGTTCGACGATCTCGCCGCGACGCATCACCGCGACCCGATCGCAGAGGTGACGGGCCACACCGAGATCATGTGTGATGAACAGGTAGGTGAGGCCTCGCTCGTCCTTCAATCGCTGGAGAAGATTGAGGACACTCGCCTGTACGGACACGTCGAGCGCCGAGGTCGGTTCGTCGAACAGGATCAGCGTGGGTTCGAGTACGAGGGCCCGGGCCAGAACGACCCGTTGCGCCTGGCCCCCGCTCAGTTCGTGCGGGAGCCGGCTGCACATGGCTGGGGTGAGCTCGAGCGCCTCGAGGGTTCGCTCGACCGTTTCGGTGCGGGCCGCGGCGTCGAGGGTCGTGTGTACCCGCAGCGGTTCGTCGAGCTGCCAGCCGACGGTTCGGCGGGGACTCAGCGAGAGCAGCGCGTTCTGGAAGACCAGCTGAATACGTTGCTGCACCGTGCGGCGAGCCCGGCCCTTCAGCCCGACAAGCTCGGTTCCCTCGAAACGGATCGACCCCTCGGCGGCGGGAACGAGACCGGTGATCGCGTACGCGAGTGTCGACTTGCCGCTGCCGGACTCACCGACCAGCCCAACGGTTTCACCGGACTGAATGTCGAGGTGCATGTCGTCGATGACGCGAACAGGAGCGGTACGGCGATCCTGGCTGCGGTACTCCACGGCCAGACCATCGACGGAAAGAACGGGCTCGGTCATGCGCCGTCCTCCACGCGGATGCACGCGGCTGCATGTGTCGGGCTCGTGGCCCGCAGCGGTGGCGTCTCGGCCCGACACGCATCGATGACGTGGTCGCAGCGGTCGGCGAACGCACAGCCGAAGATCTCTGCGCGGCCATCGGGAACCAACCCCGGGATCGTGGCCAGATCCTCGCCGACCATCGCGGGGCTGGGAGTGGAACGGATCAATGCGGCGGCGTACGGGTGGGTGGGCCGTTGCAGGACGTCGTCGACCGCTCCGATTTCAGCCACCCGGCCGGCGTAGAGCACGGCGACACGATCCGCGATGCGGCTGATCACGGCGAGGTCGTGACTGACGAAGACGACGGTCAGGTTCCGCTCCTCGCGGATGGATGCGAGCAGATCGAGGATCTGGGCCTGCGTCGTGACGTCCAGGGCGGTGGTCGGCTCGTCGGCGATCAACAGTCGCGGCTTCTGCGCCAGGGCAAATGCGATGACGGCGCGCTGACGCATCCCGCCGGAGAATTCGTGGGGGTAGGCCTGGAGAGCCTTTGGGGGATCTGGTAGTCCCACCTGGTCGAGGAGTTCACTCAGACGGACCGGGTCGTCCGTGCCTGCAACCAACGCCAGCTGCTGTCCGATGGTGAAGACGGGGTTGAGGGCGGCGCCGGGGTTCTGGTAGATCATGGCGGCGTGGGGCTGGAGGCCGCCGGAGGTGTCCGTGGGCGTCCCGTCCCAGCGGACGTCGCCGACCACCGAGGCTGAGGCGGGGGAGAGGCCGAGGAGTGCTCGGAACGTCGCCGACTTCCCGCAGCCGGACTCGCCCACCACGCCGAGGATTTCGCCCGGTGCCACATCCAGGTCGATGCCGCGTACGGCGCGAACGACACCGGTCGGTGTCTGGAAGGTGACCCGAAGATCCCTGACGGAAAGAAGAGGAGCGGTCATGCGCGGCCGTTCGCCTTCGGATCGGTGACGTCGCGGATGACATCACCCATCAGGTTGAAGGCGAGCGCTGTGAGCGTGATGGCGATGCCGGCGAAACCAGCGACCCACCACTGGCCGCTCAACACCAACTGACGCCCGTCGGCGATCATGACACCCCAATCGGCGGTCGGTGGGCGGGGTCCGAGGCCGACGAAGCTCAATCCGGCGGCGGTGAGCACGGCGGCGCCGAGATCGGCGGTCGCCTGGACCCACACGGGGGCCATCGCGTTGGGGATCACGTGGCGAACGATGATCTGGTGATCGGGGACACCGATTGCCTGGACCGCCTGCACGAACGGCCGCTCCCGCAGGCTGAGCACCTGCGATCGGACCTGCCGTGCGTACCACGGCCACCACGACACCGCGATAGCGATGATCGTGTTGCGGAGATTGGCACCGAGGGCTGCGGCGACAATCACGGCAAGCAGGAGGGGAGGGAAGGCCAGGAAGGTGTCGGTGATGCGCATGAGCACCTCGTCGACCCACCGACCGAAATAGCCGGCGATCGCACCGACGAGGACGCCGACCACGACGGCGATGACGACGACACCGATGGCCACGATGAGCGCTGTCCGAGCGCCGAAAAGGAGACGGGCCAGGACGTCGCGTCCGAGGTCGTCCGTACCCAGCCAGTGACTGGTGCTTGGCCCCTGGAGGCGCGACGGCAGGTCTGGTGTGCCTCGTCCCTGGTCTGCGTACGGCGTGAGCCACGGGGCGAGCAACGCTCCGAGGCTGAAGAGCGCGATGACGCCTGCGGCGAGCAGGCCGAGCGGACTCTTGCGATAGCGCCATCGGGCGCTTCCCGGTTCGCCGAACAGCGAACGCCGCAAGAAGCCGGGGTTGGAGCGGATGGTGGTGGTCATTCGAGCTCGACCCGTGGATCGAGGCGGGCCTGCAGAAGGTCGAGGAGCAGGTTGACCAGCACGTAGATGACGGTGATCACCAGTGTCGCCGCCGTGATCACCGGGAAGTCGACCCGGATGATCGCGTCGGTCAGATACCGTCCGATGCCCGGCCAGTTGAACACCGCCTCGACCAGGAAGGCGGAGGACACCGAGTACGCAAAGGTGAGCCCGAGAATGGTCAGTGCGGGAGCAAGCGCGTTCTTGAGCGCCAACCGGAAGAGAACGGTGCGCTCCGGCACACCGCCGAGCCGGGCGGCTTCGATGAATGGTTCGCCGAGGACCTCGAGCATCGAACCCCGGATCAGACGGATGGTGAGGCCCAGCGGGTAGGCGGCCATCACGATGACCGGCATGACCAGGTGGGTGAGCACATCACCGACGTTCGACGGGCTGCCGGAAAGAACGGAGTCGATGAGGAAGAAGCCGGTTCGTTCGGCGAACTCGACGTCGGATGACGTGCGGCCCGAGAGCGGGAGAAGTCCGAGTCGGTTGGCGAAGAACAACTGCAGGATGAGTGCCGACCAGAACACCGGAACCGACACGCTTGTGACCGCCACGAGGCGAATCCCGTTGTCGCGACGGCGGTCCTGTCGGGCAGCCGCCCAGACCCCCAACGGAATGCCGATCGCCATCGAGAGTCCGGTGGCGAGCAGCGCCAACTCGAGCGTCGCCGGCAGGAAGTTCAACAGGTCTTCGGCGATCGGTCGACGGTTCGCAAACGAGATGCCGAGGTCGCCGGTGAACAGATCGCCGAGATAGCTGACGTACTGCGCGGGGATGGATGCATCCAGGTTGAGGTCCTGTCGCACCTGTTCGACCTGTGCCGGCCGCGCCCGGGGCCCCGCATACAGGGCCGCCGGGTCGGACGGAACCAGGCGGGCGACGACGAAGGTGATCGTCACCACCCCGAGCACCACGCCAAGACTCGTCAGGAGGCGACGGAGCAGATAGCGCATCTGTCGACCTCCTGACGTGTTGGTGGGTGGGGCGGATCAGCCGCGCGTGAGGTTGTGGAAGCGAACCACGTTGGCGTACGCCGGGTTCTGCACGTGGCCGTCGATGTCGCTGGCGATCACGGCAACGTCGGGCACATCCACCATGAAGACTGCCGCATGATCGTCGAGCAGGATCTGCTGGGCTTCTTGGAACAGTGCGATCGCCGCATCCCGGTCGGTGGCCGTCAGCGCATCGGCGTCGTCGATCGCGAAGTCGAAGTCCTCGTTGCTGTAGTAGCCGAGGTTGAAGAACGGCGCGTCCTCGGAGTGGAACAGCGAGAACATGAAGTCGTATGGGCTGACGATCGTCGGGAACCAGAACATCGTGAAGATGTCCTGGGCGTTCGCCGGGTCCGACTGGGCGAGTTCCAGGCGAGCATCGAAGGTCAGCGGTTCAAGTACGAGGTCGATGCCGATGGTGGCAAGGTTCGCCTTCCAGACTTCACCGATCTGCTGCTGCTCGGTCGTTCCGGCGTCGAAGCTGTACGTGATGCTCGAACCGTCGGCTCCAGCAGCGGCGACGAGTTCGGCAGCCCGATCCAGATCGGTCTCCGGCAGATCGAGGTCGGGTGAGGAGCCCCACACCGCCTGCGGAATGATGCCTTGGGCCCGGGTTGCCTCGCCGCCGTAGAGCGACGTGACGATGTCGTCGTAGGGGAACGAGAGCACAAGTGCTTCCCGCATCTCCGGGGAGAGCCGCTCGTGGTTGAGCATGCCGAACAGGTTCGTCATGGACTGGCCCCGCACGACGGACACGGCCTCCTCGCCTTCGAGGGCGGTGTAGGAATCGAACGGCAGGTTGTAGGTGTAGTCGGCGTCGCCATTGCGGACCATCTGCTCGGCGAGCACGGGATCCTCCACGAGCTGGATTTCCACCTCTGTGATCTGTCCGTCGTCCCAGCCACCCCAGTAGTCCTCGAACTGGGTGAGGACGGTGGATTCGGCCGGGCTGTACGAGCTGATCGTGTACGGGCCGGTGCCGTTGGCATTGCCGGCGTTGAACCAGTCGGCGTCCTGCGTGACGGCATCCGGCCCCATGATGTAGGCGCCATAGTTGGAGGACATGGCGAGGTCGAGCGGGGTGGGCCATTCGAGGGCGAACTCGACGGTCAGGTCATCGATCGCGGTCATCTCGACGACGGGCAGCAGGATGAACGCAGCACCGAGGTCGAGATCGATCGTCCGCTGCAGCGATGCGATGACGGCCGCTGCGTCGAGTGGTGAGCCGTCGTGGAACGTGACGCCTTCTCGGAGATTGAAGGTCCAGGTGAGTGAGTCGTCGCTCGAGGACCAGGATTCGGCGAGTCCGGGTGACAGCAGTTCATCGGAACCCGGGGGGTTGAAGTAGGTGAGCGTCTCGTAGACGTTCTGGAGCAGGATGTTCTCCGTGCCGAAGGCGCTCGATGGATCGAGCTCGAACACCCCGAACGGATCGGCGTAGACGAATCCGGTGTCGGCCGGGTCCGCTGTCTCATCCGTGGCCGGCTCCGACTCGGACGTCGTGGTCTCCTCGCTGGTCTCGGCGTCGCTGGCGCAGGCGGTTGCCAACAGCGTGATGGTCAGCAGTGCCAGCAAGAGGCGGTGCAGCTTCGTCATGGATCGTCCCTCCGATTGAGAAGTTGCAGGCCCGAAGCACGGTCGGCTCCGTGTGATCGGCACACGTTGGCTAGCCTGCAGCTCAGTCGAGAACCTAGGTTTCGGCTGCAACTTTTGCAAACAATGACCCGCGGAGTTAACAAACTTGCAACTCGACCACATTGATCGTGAAATTGTCCGCCTCCTTGGCGAGGACGGTCGCGCCACGTACAGCCAGATCTCGAAAGCCATCGGTGTGTCCATCGGTACGGTCCGCAATCGGGTCACGGCGATGCGCGAATCCGGGGCGCTCCATCTCAACGTCTGGCTCGATCCGTACCGAGTGGGCCTTGGTATCACGGCGACCTTTCTCATCCGCGTCGAAGCGGGCAAGGTCGACGAGGTCGTGACGCAGGTGGCCGATCTGGACTCCACGGGCTATGTCGCCGTGATCGCAGGAGACCACGACCTCATGGTCGATGCGTTCTGTCGCGACGTGCCACACCTCAACGAGGTGCTCCACAACCAGGTGCAGCAGATCGACGGGGTGCTCTCGGTCACCTCCTATCTGGTCACCGACATCCGTTACGAGTCCAGCCTCAATCTCGCCTCGCTCATGCGCTCCGAGGAAGAAGAACCGAGCCAGAGCACGAAGCGCGGGCGCGGCCAGTAGTGCTCCGGTGGTGACCCCGGCAGGTCAGCCGGCCGCGGCACCAATGAGATCCGAGAGCGATGGCGTGTTCGGGAGCTGGAAGAGGAAGTAACGCTTCCCGCCGATCTTCGTTTCTGCGTGCGGACCATCGAGCACTCGCAGCGCGGGCGGTGCACCACCCGGGAGCTTGTCGACCAGCGTTGCGGATGCGAGCTCGTGTGCGGGCACCGTCATGTTCGCCTTGTGCTGAATCGCCTGCCGGCCCTGCGCGTCGTAGATCTCCAGATTCGTGCCGATCTCCTGGCGGAACTTCTCGAGGATCTTGTCGCCGGCGATGGCCCCCAACCCGGAGCCGGCCACGGTCGTGACGTCGAGCGGTGCAACGAATCGCCGCTCATACGGGTTGTTCGGGTTCATGCCATTGGCTGCCATCCCGAGCGCCAGGTAGTCCGGACTCCAGTGCGCTCCGCCCGGGCCAACCCGGGTGAAGTGGGCCGACGTCCCCTCGAGTTCGACCACGAAGGTGTGAGCCAAGCTGGTCATCCCCTTCTTCCAGCCCACGAGTGCAGTTCGCATGTCGGTCATCTGATCCTTTCCTGCCGCCGCCCACCGCGACGTGCCATTCCATCGTCCCGCGCACCTCGGTGCGCGGTCTGGCCATCAGGCGTCAATCGCCACGATTTCTTCGCGGGGAACCAAGCGGGAGGAGGCGCCGAGCTACGCTCGCCCCATGAACTTCCGCGAACTCACGATGGAGTCGATCACCGGTGAATCGATCGACTTCTCCTCCTATGCCGGGCAGTACTGCCTGATCGTCAACGTCGCGAGTCGTTGAGGCGCCACGCCGCAGTACGCAGGTCTGCGTACCCTCCACAACGATGTCGACGGACTCACCGTTCTCGCGTTTCCGTGCAACCAGTTCGGCGGGCAGGAGCCCGGAACGAATGCCGAGATCCTCGAGTTCGCCACCTCGAACTATGACGTCAACTTTCCGATGTTCGCGAAGATCGATGTGAACGGCGACGCCGAGGCCGAGCTCTACACGATGCTCAAGACAGCCCAGCCCGGGGACATCGGATGGAACTTCGAGAAGTTCCTCGTCGACGGCGACGGCAACGTGGTCGC
The DNA here is from genome assembly GCA_937969565.1 of uncultured Acidimicrobiales bacterium. GTDB lineage: Bacteria > Actinomycetota > Acidimicrobiia > Acidimicrobiales > SHLQ01 > SHLQ01. Next base: position 11,405 of record CALBVR010000196.1, read on the forward strand.
CCGATGGGGCACCGGCGACACGCCCGAGGCGATCGGCGAGCAGCTTCCCTCACTCATGGGCTGAGCGGATCGGCCTCCATCACCAACTGCGCCATCGCGGCGTCCTGGATGCCCAGGCCGCAATGATCGGACACCGTCAGCTGGCTGTCGTCGGTTCGGCCGCTCGCACGACCGGTCAGGATGTCGCCGAGTTCCACGGTGCGATCGTGAGCGCTCGGAACGTGGGCGAGTTCACCGACGCGGGAGGTGATGGAGATCTGGTCGGCCACGAATCGATCGCACCCGAGCACCACGTCGTCGGCGAGCTCACGCTTGCCGGCCATGTCCGATCCCATCGCGATCACGTGGGTTCCCGGTGCCAGCATCGAGACCGACAGCAGCGGTTCGCGCGCCGGTGTGCAGCAGATCACGATGTCTGCGTCGGCCACCGCTTCAGCGGGGGAGCCGGTTGCGGTCGCCGCGTTTTCGGCCGCGAAGCGCGCTGCGGTTTCGGGGGAGCGGCTCCAGACGGTCACCTGGTCGAGATCGAACGCTTCCCGTAGCGCCGCAACCTGATAGGCGGCCTGGATTCCGCCGCCGAGGATGGCGAGCCGTTTCGAATCGGGCCGGGCGAGCGCCCGTGCACTGACCGCCGAAGCGGCCGCGGTACGAATCTCGGTCAACCACCCGCCGTCGTCGAGAATGGCGACCGGCGCGCCCGTGTGCGCATCGAGCACGGCCGTGAAGCCGGAGTTTCCGCCCGAAGGAAATGCGCCGGTGGCCGCCTTGAATGCAAGATGGTCGCCGCCGAGGTGGGCGCCCTTCACGTGAAGTTCGCCGCCGTGTGCGAGTGTCATGGCGAGCTCGTCCGGGGCCACCACGTTGCCGTCCGACAGCGCGCAGAACGCGGCATGGACGGCGTCGCGTGCGCCGGCGAGCGAGACTCGCGAACGGATGGTGGCCTGGTCGAGTACCTGCATTGGCTCAGTATGGGACGGTCAGTCGTCGCCAGCCGCAACGAGCATCGCCTGCAACCCGTCCGACGAAACGTTTGCGCCGCAGCTCACGGCGATCAACCGGGAGCCAGGATGTTGCGCCGCATAGCTCGTGGTCGCGGCGAGTGCGACACCCGCAGCACCCTCGACGAGCTGATGGTGATCGTCGACCATGTTGCGAACCGCCAGCGCAATGTCCCGCTCGCTCACGTCGATCCATTCGTCCACGAGGTTCCGGCAGATGTCGAAGGTGATGGTGTCGTCCTCGAGCCCGCCGGCCGTGCCGTCGGAGAAGGTGGGGAGGAACTCCGGTGTGACGATGGCGTCAGCGACAATCGATGCGGCCATGGCCCGATCGTTCGCGGCGGACGCACCGATCACGCGGGTGGTCGGGGACTGGGCCTTGACCCATGTGGCGATGCCACTGATCAGCCCGCCACCGCCGACCGCCACGATCACTGCGTCGGGCCGCGGTCCGTCCTCGAGCAGCTCCTTGCCCGCCGTGCCCTGGCCGGCAACGATCGCCGGGTCGTTGTACGGCGACACGTAGGTGATGCCGGTCGCCTCGCTGTGCTGCCGGGCGGCCACCTCTGCGGCGTTCGAGTCGGTGTCGTCAACGAACGTGATCTCTGCTCCGAGTCGTCGAATCTGGTCGACCTTGGACGGCGAAGCGGTTCGTGGCAGAAAGATCGTGGCGGCGATGCCCCGACTCGCCGCGGCGGTGGCCACGCCGATCCCGTGATTGCCCGACGAGGCGGTGACCACACCACCAGCCGCAGCGGTGTCGGGAAGCGAGTGGACGACGTTGGCGGAGCCCCGGACCTTGAAGCTGCCGGTCCGTTGCAGATGCTCGCACTTGATGGCGATCTCCGCTCCGTGTCGCTCGGACAGCGGAGCCGACTCGAGAAGCGGAGTGCGAAGCACATGCGGCTCGATCCGGGCAGCGGCGACCTCGATGTCGGATGCGTCAACCATGTCAGCTCCTCGTGCCGTGTCGAGCCAGCATGGCGGATCGATGGCCGGAGCTGCCAGCTCAGCTGGCGCGTTGGGCCGCTTCGAACGCGGTGCCGAGCGTGAGCACGAGCTCGTCTTCACCGGATCGACCGGTGAAGAGCATGCCGAGCGGCATGCCGTTGGAGGCCGTGCCGAATGGGACGGTGAGCGATGGCTGGCCGGTCAGGTTGAAGAGCGCAACATTTCCCGTCCTCCGGTCGCGAGGCTCTTGAGCCACGTTTGCAAGCCGGCTTGCGCCGCCTCGAAGCGTCGGGCAGAGCAGGACGTCGACTGTCTTCTGCTGCTCGGCCACGACCGCCATGATGCGGCGTTGCTCGGCGAGAGCGGCGGCATAGTCGTCATCGCTCACGCCTTCGTAGAGCTCGAGCCAGGTCGAGAACTCGGCCCCGAGCGCTCCGTCGGGAGCGGAGGCGATTTCGGCACCGTAGATGTCGAACAGATCGCGTCCGAGCACGTTGGTGTGTTCGTCTGCCGCTGCCAGGTCGATGCCGAGGTCCACCTCGGTCACCGAGTAGCACAGCTGCTCCACGAGTCGCACGCCTTCCTCGAACGAGCGAACGACGTCCGGGTCGCAATGCTCGAGGAAGTCGCCGGTCAGCACGGCCACCTTCAACTCCGGCGTGAACGTCGGGTCCACCGAAGTGTCCGGCCAGCCCGGGTTCTGGATGTGCACAAGCGCCTGGGCGGCGAGGGGCACGGACGAGGCGATCGGACCGAGGTGGTCGAGGTTTCGGGCACATACGCTCATCCCGACGTTCGACACGCGGCCGAACGACGGCTTCAGGCCGACCACGCCGCATGATGCGGCGGGAACCCGAATCGAACCGCCGGTGTCGGAGCCCAGCGCGAGCGGGGCCAGGCCGGCAGCGACCGCGATCGCCGAGCCGGAGGAGGACCCTCCCGGATGGTGGCCGGGGTTGTGGGGGTTTCGTGCGTCGCCCAGATGCGGGTTCAGGCCGCTCGTGCCACACGCAAGTTCCGTCATGTGGGTCTTGCCGAGGATGGCCACGCCGGCGGCACGTAGGCGACCGACGGCTCGAGCATCGGTGGTTGCGGCCGGTGCGTCGTCAAAGAGCGACGAGCCGTTTCCGGTCGGAAGGCCGGCCACGTCCATGTTGTCCTTGACCGCAATCGTCAAGCCATCGATCGGACTCTTCAGCTTGCCGGCCCTGGAACGTTCGGCCGATGCGGCCTTGGCCGCAGCGAAGCCGTCGTGATCGACGTGAACGAACGCGTTGAACTCGTCCTTCTCCACCGCCTCGAGCAGTTCCTGGTCGTTCATACCGCCATCCTTGTCCGTGGTCCGCCGGGCGACGCCGATGCGTCGTCTTTCCATCGGCAGCGAACGGTCAGGACTTCAGGGCGGTGGCGATGTCGCCTGCGGCCTCCACCGAGGCGGCAACGTCTTCCGCAACGACCTTCATGTTGATGATCGAGGCGCCGGCCTCGGCATATGGGCGCATCGCGTCGGCTACGTCCTGTGCGGTGCCGTAGGGCGTGTACTTCTCGAACGCTTCGAACGGCACCTTGTAGAAGGCCTCCATCTCGGCGGCCACAAGCTCTCGGGCCCGGGCTGGGGTGTCGGCGACGCCGACCCATGGTTGGTAGCCGTGGATCCAGGGAACATCGATCCGACCGGCCGTCGCCGCCATGTCGTCGACCATGGCGAGCGCTTCGGTGAATCGGCGAACCGAGCACCATGCAGCAATCCACCCGTCGCCGATTCGAGCGGTCCGAGCCAGCGCCGCGTCGGAGCGACCGCCGATGAGGATCGGAATCGGCGGGTCGATGGCCGGCCGGATCTGGGCCTCGTCGACCTGGAAGAACTCGCCGATGCTCGTCACCGGCGCTCCCGTGGCCAGCTGTCGAAGCAGCGCCAACGACTCGTCCGTTCGGCGTCCCCGGGTTTTCGGGTCGACACCACAAACCTCGATCTCGTGACGGTCCTCGCCACCGACGCCCACGCCCAACAGGATGCGGCCGGGAGCGATGGTGTTCAGGGTGGCGAGCTGGCGGGCGACCGGCAGCGGGTGACGCAGCGCCAACAGGTACACGCTGATCATCACGTGCATCGTCGGGTGGGTCTGCGACAGCGCCGCGATCTCCACGACGCCATCGGTGCCGGACCCGTCCCGAAACGAGACGTGGTCGGCAATGAACACCTGGTCGACGCCGCCGTCGGCGAGCCGGCGCATCATCGCCTGCTTGTCGTCGAAGCCTGCGGCCCAGAAGTTGGTGGGTGTGGCGCAGCCGACCCGCAGCGTCATGCGTGCGGCTCGAGGTCTTCGAGCGGAGCCCAGGTGGAATGCGTGCCGCTCGAGATTCGTTCGGGCAGGCGGATGCGGGCGACGGGACCGTCGGCCGGCGCTGCAGCATCGAGCACGACACATTCGGAGACGTCGTTGACAAGATCGCTCGTGAACGTGACGAGGTAACCGTCGTCCTCGGCCGCGGACCCGGCGCGCGGAGCCATGACCGTTTCCGAGACGAATGTGCCTTCGGGAAACTCGACGAGTGCTTCCGTTCCGGCATCGACGTCGCGCTTCACCAGCGCGTCGAAGGCGAACAGACCGTGGGTGCATCGCGCCTCGTAGGAGTAGCGATGGCGCCGACCGGCGTGGCGGCCGTTGATCATCGGAAACTCGAGACACCGATCGGACAGCGATTCCTCGCGGCATTCCCCGGTGGTCAGGTTGAACCGCCACCGATGCGGGCGAGCCTCGAGCACGTTCATGTCGAGTGTTTCGAAGCCCTTGTTCTGGCCAGCAAACCGATCCGCCCCACGGGCGGTTGGGTTGTGTTGGAAGAACCCGTCGAGCACGACTTCGTCGCCGTCCTCGTAGGCGTTGGTCCAGTGCAGAACGAAGGTGGGGTCGGCTTCGAACCAGCGAATGTCGGCCGTGGTGCCATGGCGCGGGATGAGCGCGAAGCGGCTCGGCAGGTCGCGGTTGAAGGTGTTGGAGTAGTAGCCGTCGGCGAGCGCCTGCGGCTCCCAGTAGAGCGGGAGGTCGTTGAGGATCGACCAGTTCTCGGTGAACGCCATGTCGTGGGGGAGGCGTGGGCCGGGGAGCGGAATGTCCTCGTAGGTCACGAGTTCGCCAGAAGCGTCGACGACGCCGTAGTGCATGTGGGGAGCGTCTGCCGAGTAGTTGAAGAACAGGAGGTCGCCCGTGTGCTCGTCGATCTTCGGGTGGGCGGAGATTCCTTCGCTCGGAAAGCCCCGGCCCCACTCGGGCCGAACGGCCGGCCCGGTCCAGTCGGTGCGTCCCTTGGGTTCGAGCGATCGGGGGTCCATGGCCCAGAACTCACCGCATTGATAGAAGCTGGCCAATGCCTGCCCACGATGGACGATCACGTCGGTGCTGCCGTTGTCCTTCATCATCGTGCGGGCGCCCGACCCCTGCTCGGCGATGGCGTTGGACGGGTGTTCGGTGATGCCGGCCCACAGGCTGCGGGCTGCTTCCTGCTCGGCGAGATAGCCGTCGGTTCGTACGAACCGGCTCGTGTAGCGGGCGGTTCCGGCTTCGAAGGACATTGCATGCATGAGCGCATCGCCATCGAACGGGTGGTACCGCTTGATGGGCTCGAAGAGCGCCGTCTCCGTGTTTCGCAGGTACACGCCGTTGAGGTCGGACGGGATCTCGCCTTCGACCACCTCGAGGTCCCATGCCTCGTATTCGGTGACCTGCGGCCGCCAGACGCCGGTGCGGTAGGGATGGTCGTCGTCCGGCGGAAGGGCGGAATCCGCGGTGCCGAGGATCTGGACCTGCATTTGGCCTCCCGGGTTTCGTACGTTGCGCTCTACAACATTTGCAAGTGCTACTCTACAAACATGCAGGTCGATCTGTCGACGACTGCGACGGCGACCGGCCCGCCCGGCGACCCGATCGATCGCCACGGCGGCCCTCGCACGTCGGTCGATGACCTGCTCGGCTCCGCTCGAACCGGAACGGCACGGACCGAACGCAGCCGCCGCACGCGAGCGGCGCTCGTGGCTGGCGTGCGCGAGGAGCTGCGGCAAACTGGCGCGTTCACCGCCGACACCGTCGCTGAACGAGCCGGGTGCTCGCCCGCCACCTTCTACGGGCACTTCGCCACGAAGGACGATGCACTCGCCTCTGCATTCGAGCTCGTCCTCGTCGAGCTCTCGACCGTTCCCGAACAGACCCTGACGATCGAGGCACTTCGGGCCGACGGGCTCGACCGCACCATCGATTCCTGGGTGAATCGGCAGGTCGCATTCTTTCGGGATGAGAGTCTCGTCTTCCGAGCCGCCCTCGCCCGTCTTCCGTTCCATCGGGGCATCCGCCACGCCTACCGCGAGGCCGAGCGCGTTGCCCTGCACCAGCTGGTCGACTTCATCGCCGGCGGTCAGTCGCTCGGACGGATTCGGTCGGACGATCCCGAACACCTGGCCGAAGCGTTCCTCGTCCTTTCGCAAGGCTTGAACAATCCTCACGCGCTGCGGCCCGAAGCGGCGCACGTGCGCACACATCTCCGCCGCGCCCTCATCGCCAGCCTCGAGCCCTGCAAGGAGCACCAATCATGACCGGACTCGACAGTTGGCTGTCGACGGCGATCTCCGCCCGACCCGACGAAACCGCGTTGGTCGATGCGCCCAACCGGTCCACGTTCTCGACCGGCGACGCCCGTTCCCTCACCTGGCAGGAGGTCGATCGGTCCGTCGACTCGCTGGCCGCGGGCTTGCAGGCGAACGGTGTTGCCGTTGGCGATGCGGTCGCCATGCAACTGCCGAACGTCGTCGAACTCCCGCTCGTCATCCTCGCCTGCCTTCGCATCGGCGCCGTCGCCGTGCCGTTTCCGGTGCAGCACCGAGAGCATGAGCTGCGTCACGGGTTCGGGGCTGCAAACGTCCGAGCGTTCGTGACGTCACCTCGCGACGATCGGCCCGACTGGATTGATGTCACCGCGCAGATCTGTGCGGAACACGCCGCCCGGCAGTTGCTCCTCGGCGACGAGACGAGCGACGGTCACGTCACGATTGCCGATGAGGGGGCCCGCCCGGTCGCGCATGCGGCGGCCTCAACCGACGTCGCAACGGTCTGTTGGACCTCCGGCACGACGGGCACGCCGAAAGGGGTGCCGCGCACGCACGCCATGTGGCAGGCAACGTCGGGCTTCCAGGTGGATGAGCTCGGCCTCGGTCCGGACGAACGTATCCTCTGTCCGTTTCCGCTCGTGAACATGGGTGGCATCGGCGGAATGCTCATCCCCTGGCTCGAGACCGGATCCATGCTCGTGCTGCACCACCCGATCGACCTACCGGTTTTCCTCGGTCAGCTCGGATCGCACGCGATCACCTACACCGTTGCACCGCCGCCATTGCTCAACATGCTGCTCCGCAACGATGCACTCCTCGAGGGCGTGGACATGAGCAGCATCCGGGCGATCACGTCCGGCTCGGCGCCGTTGGATCCCTGGATGGTGGCCGGTTGGGACGAGCGAGGCATCGAGATCGTGAACGCCTTCGGCTCGAACGAAGGAGCATCGCTCCTGTCCACTCGAGCCACCGTCCCGAACCCCGAAGAGCGTGCTCGCTACTTCCCCATGCCCCAACGAGACGGCGTGGCCGTACGCCTCGTCGACCTCGACTCCGAGGAGGAGGTCGACACCGTCGGCCAACCCGGCGAGTTGCGCTTCCGCGGGCCCAACGTCTTCACCGGCTACCTCGGTTCCGACGGTTCCGAGTTCGACGCCGACGGCTGGTACCGGACCGGCGACGTCTTCGAGTACGGCGCGTCCGTCGACGGCGACCGGCTCCTGCGGTTCATCGATCGAGCGAAGGACATCATCATCCGTGGCGGCATGAACGTGTCCGCCGCCGAGGTGGAAGCGTTGCTGTCCACCCACGACGCCGTCACCGAGTGCGCCGTCGTCGGCTACCCCGACCCTGACCTCGGCGAACGGGTCGGCGTCTTTGTCGTGCCGGCGGACTCCGCCACGCCAACGGTTGACGACCTCACCACACACCTGCGCACGCTGGGTGTTGCCAGCTACAAACATCCGGAGCTCGTCGAGCTCATCGACCCGTTGCCACGCAACCCCGTCGGCAAGGTCGTGAAGCCCGAACTACGAGCACGGTTGGCCCAACAGATCGAGAACCCAACCCGAACAGACAGGACCTGAAGCCATGAGCACCAGCGCTGTCCGCATCCTTGGCGGCCACCAGACCGACTTCGCCAACAACCTCGCCAAGTCTGGCGGTGGTGTGGAATCCCTTGTCGAAGAGACCGTCACGGCAGCCGCCGCCGATGCGTCGATCGACCTCGGCGACATCGAGTCCATCCATGTGGGCAATGCCTTCGGCCAGCTGTACACGGGCCAGGGCCACCTCGGTGCCATGCCCGCCACCGTGCTCCCCGAGCTCTGGGGCGTGCCGTCCATGCGCCACGAGGCGGCCTGCGCGTCGTCGTCCATGGCGACGCTCTCCGCCATGGCCGAGATCGAAAGCGGCCGCTACGACTGCGTTCTCGTGCTCGGCGTCGAGCAGGAGAAGACGATGCCCGGCGCCGAGGCGGCCGCGGTGCAAGAAGCTGCCGCATGGGTCGGCCACGACACCGAGGGCGTCACCTTCATCTGGC
>CALBVR010000197.1 GCA_937969565.1 uncultured Acidimicrobiales bacterium
CGATGACCTCGGGGAAGTTGTGCCCCGTGTCGACGTGCAGAACGGGATACGGAATCTTCGCCGGAGCGAAGGCCTTCTCGGCGAGTCGCAACATCACGATGGAGTCTTTGCCTCCCGAGAACATGAGCGCGGGGTTCTCAAACTCCGCTGCCACTTCTCGCATGATGTGAATGGATTCCGCTTCGAGTTCCCTCAGATGGGACAGCTCGTAGGTCATGATGCTGGTAGCTCCTCTGCACCGAATGTTCATGGTCTTCATCGGCTGACCGATACAGACCCTTAGCAAACACTCCGTCGAATTGGCTGGTTGATGTACCCGCCCGTCCGGCACGAATCCTAGGTTGGAAATACGCATGACTGTTGTGACCCATGACGACCATCTCGAGGCGGCACGCCTCGCGACCGCAGCGGGTGAACTTCTCGTCCGAATCCGCGCGGAATTGACCGCCGAGGGTGTCGACGCGAGCACCCTGAAGGACGAGGGCGATCGCCGGTCACACGAGTTCCTCATGGAGGAACTGCGCAAGGTTCGCCCTGACGATGCGATCCTCTCCGAAGAGGGCAAGGACGACCTGGCCCGCCTCGACGCCGAGCGTGTCTGGATCATCGATCCCGTCGACGGCACCCGCGAGTTCTCCGAGGTGCCTCGCACCGATTGGGCCGTGCACGTCGCGATGGTCGTCGCCGGCGAGCCGGTCGTGGGCGCAGTGGCGCTCCCCGGTCTGGAGCTCACGCTGTCGACTGCCAACCCTCCGACGATCCCCGATGCCGGGGCCACTCCCCCACGGATGATCGTGAGCCGCAGCCGTCCCCCGGCGGCCGCGACCCTCGTCGCCGAGAAGCTCGGCGCTGAGCTCGTCGAGATGGGTTCGGCCGGCGCCAAGGCAATGTCCGTGGTGCGCGGTGAGTCCGAGATGTACGCCCACTCCGGCGGCCAGTACGAGTGGGACTCGTGCGCTCCGGTCGCTGTGGCGCTCGCCGCAGGCCTACACTGCAGCCGCGCCGACGGCTCGCCGATGACCTACAACCACGAGAACCCGTACCTGCCCGATCTGCTCATTTGCCGCAAGGAATATGCCCAGGCTGCTCTCGCAGCATTGGCCGAAGCCGACGAATAACCTACGAAATACATCGACGCGTTCAATGGCGAGCGCAAGAGGTGACAACCAACATGCCAACGCGACGCTCGCAGGACACCGATGCCGGTGATGCCCTGTTCGAAACGGCGGTCGAGCAGTTTGATGCTGCCGCCGACCTGATCGGGCTCGACGACAAGATTCGCACGATCCTTCGTTCACCGAAGAACGAGATCATCGTGAGTTTCCCGGTGGAGATGGACGACGGCACGCTCCGGATGTTCCGGGGTTACCGCGTCCAGCACAGCGACATCCTCGGCCCGTACAAGGGCGGACTGCGGTTCAGTCCGGACGTGGACCTGGGTGAGGTCAAGGCGCTGGCCATGTGGATGACGTGGAAGACGTCGCTCGCCAACGTGCCATTCGGTGGCGCCAAGGGTGGTATCGCCTTCAACCCGCGCGAGCACAGCGATGGTGAGCTGCAACGCATCGTGCGCCGGTTCACCCATGCGCTCGGTTCGAACATCGGCCCGGAGCACGACATCCCGGCGCCCGACATCGGTTCGAACGCTCAGGCGATGGTCTGGATGATGGACACGTACCTGAACGCCGGAGGCATGGGAGACCGTCAGAACACGCGCCGTGTCGTGACGGGAAAGACGATCGAGACGGGCGGTTCGGTCGGACGCGACAAGGCGACCGGTCAGGGTGCAGCGTTCGTGCTCGCACATCACTTCGAGCAGATCAATCGGGATCTCCGCGGTACGACTGCGGCGATCCAGGGCTTCGGCAACGTGGGCGAGCATTGCGCTCGGGCGATGGCTCGTATGGGCGTCACGATGACGCATGTTGCGGATCACACCGGCGCGATCATGAATGGCCACGGGATCGACCCGGAGCGGCTGTGGGAGCACACGTCGCGCCACGGTGGCGTGGCCGGTTTCGGCGACGCCGATGAGATCGACGTTGAAGAGTTCTTCTCCGCCGACGTGGACATCCTCGTCCCCGCTGCGATCGAGAACCAGATCACCGAAGAGCGTGCGCCGAACGTGCAGGCGTCGGTCGTGGTCGAGGGTGCGAACGGCCCGACGAGTGTTCGGGGCGAGGAGATCCTCATCGATCGGGGTATCGAGATCCTTCCCGACGTGCTGGCGAACGCCGGCGGTGTGACCGTGTCGTACTTCGAGTGGTTGCAGAACAAGATGAGCGCCCGGTGGCGCCTCGCCCAGGTGGACGACGAACTGCGCCGCTACCTGTGGGAAGCCGCCGACCAGATCGAAGAAGAGAAGAAGCGCCTCGCCTGCACCCGCCGCGAAGCCGCCTACGCCGTCGCCCTGAACCGCATCGGCACCGTCTTCGCCCAACGAGGCATCTGGCCATAACGCTCCGGCAATCGTCGCTCCGCTCCTCTGCGGATCGCCGGAGGCCCCTGTCCGTCGCTCGTCCCTCGCTCCTCGGAAGCTGGCGAGTCC
>CALBVR010000198.1 GCA_937969565.1 uncultured Acidimicrobiales bacterium
GCTTCGACCGGCCACAGCCACGCTGATCGAACAACACCACCCGAAAGTGCGACGGGTCGAAGAATCGACGGTCGCTCTCGGTGGCACCAGCGCCCGGCCCGCCATGAACGAACAACATCGGTTCGCCGTCCGGCACACCGACCTGCTCCCAATAGAGCTCGTGAGGAGGGGAAACCGCAAGGGTTCCCGATGCAAACGGATCGACCTCTGGCCACCAGTCCAACATCGCGACAGTGTTGCACAGCCACGCCGCATGCCAACGCCTGAAGCTCGCCCTCCCGACGGGCAGCGCATACCCTCGTGTGCCATGACCACGACCGAGCCCACCCCCACCACGGACCTCGCCGACATCCCCGCCGAGATCGACCGGCTCCGCATCGCCGTCCGGCAGGGGGTGACCCGCCCGATCGAATGGCGCGAAGCCCAACTCGACGGCATCATTCGATTCGCCAAGGAACACACGGACGCGCTGATCGACGCGATGGAGGCCGACCTCGGGCGCCCCCGCATCGAAGGCTGGCTGGCCGACGTCAGCTCGGCCATCACCGAAGCCGAATACGTCCGGAAACACGTGCGCAAGTGGGCCAAGCCCCGCCGCGCCAAGCTTCCCCTCAACGCCCTTCCCGGCTCCGCCCGAATCGTCCCCGAACCGCTCGGCGTCGCACTCATCATCTCGCCGTGGAACTACCCCGTGAACCTCGTGCTCGAGCCGATGACGGCGGCCCTCGCCGCTGGCAACACGGTCGCGTTGAAGCCCTCGGAGCTCGCGCCTGCCACGAGCAGCCTCATCGCCCGCGTCCTGCCCCGCTACCTCGACGAGCGCGCCTTCACCGTGTTCGAGGGCGGCGTCGACGTCTCCACCGCTGTCCTCAAAGAACAGTTCGACCACATCTTCTTCACCGGCTCCACGGCCGTCGGGCGCATCGTCATGCGGGCTGCGGCCGAACATCTCACGCCGGTCACGCTCGAACTTGGTGGCAAGTCCCCCGTCATCGTCGCCGACGACGCCGACCTCGACGTTGCGGCAACCCGAATCGCCTGGGGGAAGACGTTCAACGCCGGGCAGACCTGCATCGCCCCGGACTACGTCCTCGCTTCGGCACACGTCAGAGACCAACTCGTCGACAAGATCGCCGCTGCCTGGACCACCTTCTTTGGCAACGACGCCGCCTCGAGCCCGGACCTCGGTCGCATCGTCAACGGACGCCACCACCAGCGGCTCGTCGACCTCCTTGACGGACAGCCGATCGCCGTCGGCGGCAGCCACGACGCCAGCATACGCTTCCTCGAGCCGACCATCGTCGTGGACCCTGACCCGGCGTCGCCACTCATGACCGACGAGATCTTCGGCCCCATCCTTCCCGTGCTGACCGTCGGCTCGATCGACGAAGCGATCAACTTCGTGAACGACCGACCAAAGCCCCTCGCCCTCTACGCCTTCACCTCGGACGATGAACTCTCCGGAAAGATCATGGGAAGCACGTCCTCCGGAGGCGGCTGCATCAACCACACCCTCCTCCACTTCACCCCGCACGAGCTTCCCTTCGGTGGCGTCGGGCCCTCCGGCATGGGCCGCTATCACGGGCAAGCCGGCTTCGACACGTTCTCCAACCTGCGCGGCATTCTCCGCAAGCCGACGGCCATCGATCCGCCGCTGCTCTACCCGCCCTACACGGACCGCAAAGTGGCGGCACTCAAGAAGCTGACCTGAGCCCTCCCGCTGCTCGGCGACCACGTCGAAAAAGAAAATTCACGAATCCGGGAGGGTTTCCTTCCTTCGGTTGCACCTACCACCCAGAACAACGAACTGGGTGGTGGTCAAGGGACCACCCCGGAAACGAGGAGCAGTGTTGGCAGGGGTGATGGAACCAAACAAGCAGACCGAACCATCGGTGTTGCTCGAGCGGGCGAAACAACAACAGGACGAGGCGGTCATCGCACTGATCGAACGCTGCCAATCCCGCATCGTCTCGGCGATCGAGATCGCCGGCGTGCCTCGATACGACGCCGACTTCGAGGACGCACAGAACCAGGCGCTCCTCGAGATCTGGCGTCAGTTTCCGACGCTGCAGAAGAACGCCTCGGTGTGCTTCTGGATGCACGGGGTCACCCGTCGAGTCACCGCAAGCCGCTTCATCGACCCGGCCATCCGCCGTCGTCGCCGCACCGAGAAGTACGGCGCCCAGGTCGTCGCCACCTCCTCGCCTCAGGAGGGCCCCGGCGATCGTGTCGCCGACCGTGACCTGCTCGGCCGGGTACTCGAAGAGCTTTCCCCCGAGCATCGCGAGGTGCTCGTCCTGCGCTACCTGGAGGGATTCTCGGAAGAGGAGACCGCACAGCTTCTCGGCATCGCGACCAAGACCGTCAGCAGCCGGACCAGCCGCGCCAAGCGCGCCGCCATGGACCTGGTCAACACCCTCGAAGGAGACGCAGCATGAGTGACAACGACACCCTCACCACCGAAGAAGAGGCCCGCTTCAACGAGCTCTTCGGCCCGACCGATCGGCTCCAGCTCACCCACGATTGGAAGCGCCTGCTGGACGACGCCATCGTCGCCGAACGGCTCGCAACCGGCAGCCCGGTCGACGTCGCCGGAACCTCCGGAGCGTTCGATGCCGACATCGTCGACCTGACGAGCGAACGGGAGCACCGCCGCAACCCGGTCCGGATGCTTGCCATCGCCGCGGCCGGCGTGCTCATCGCCGGCCTCGCTGCCTTCGTGGCGATCAACGCTGCGTCCACCGACACCGACGGTGTTCAGGAACTTGCCCTCCTGGGCCCGGACCGCGAGATCGCTCCGCCGCAGGTCGCCACCAGCGAACTGCCGGAGAACACCACCCTCGTCGTCGACGACGACGACACGTTTGCGCTCAGCGAGGCCGATGGAACCACGACGCTCCTGCGCAGCAGCGACGGGACCGACTGGATCGAGGTCGGCACGGCCGACGTCGTCGACGCAGTGTTCGCCATCGACGGAGACCGCATGGCGATCGCCGGAGCGGCTCCCGCCGGTCTGGTCGACCAGCCCGGTGTTCCCGGCGTCCAGATCGCAACCGAGCTGGTCGTGTTCGTCAGCGACGACGCCGGTTCGAGCTGGACCTCGCTCGACGTTGCGTTGCCCGACGCCGCGTTCCCGAACGCTACGGAGGACGTCCCCGAGGGGGCGTTCATGGCCGCCGACAACGTGACCGTTGCCGTTCACGAAGACCGCACCGTCGTCAGCTACACCACGGCGCTGCAGTACGACTTCACGCCAGCAGCCCGCGAACTCGGCCTCATCGGCCCGAACGATCGGATCGTCCGCATCAACGACGGCGTCTCGAACTTCACGACCTTCGGCGTCGGCCCCGACACCTTCGGGCTCGTCGACATCCAGCCGGAGGACATCGGCCTCCCCCGTCACGCCTACGACGACCTGATTCTGGCCCCCGACCACCCGCTGAGCCATGTGCAGGTCTCGATCGACGGCGCTGCGTTTGCGCCCGTCGCCGACCTCGAAGCGGAACGGCACCTCAACCCGACGGTTTCGTCCGATGAGCAGGGCTTCTACTACGTCGGCTCCACCAGCTGGGTCCGGGTGTACCGGTCCGAGGATGGCACCAACTGGGAACTCATCAATGTCGAGGACCTGGTCGAGGCGTTGGGCGAGACCTTCGAAGTCACCACGGACTGGTCCGTCGCCTACGACGTCGGAACACGGCAGGTCTCCCAGTCGCTCGACGGCGGTTCCTTCCGGCCGGTCCCCGTCCCCGACACCGGTCTCCTGGCTGCCGACGTCGTCGAGACCGAATTCGGCGCCGCCGTGGTCTGGCAGGACATCAACGCAGCGGCGAACGCCATCGCCCCCGCCGTCATCGAACGGGACGGGTTCACGATCGAACAGAACTTCCAGGGTTCCTTCACGGTCACCGACCCGAACGGCAACGTCCTGATCGAGGAGCGCGGCCAGACCGTCACCCCGACCGGTGGTGTCGTCATCGATGCTGTTGGCTCGATGCAGGTGTTCGACGACAACGGCGAGCGCGTCCTGCTCGTGCCGGACACCGAGTTGTTCGGCCGGCCGCTCCTTGCCGCCAGCACGCACTACGTGGGCTGGTCCACGGACGGAGAGGACTGGAAGTTCGCCGAACTCGAGATCCCCGCCGGCCCGTGGGTATTCAACGATGCGCCACAGGGCCTCATCGGCGTCAACCTCCTCGACCTCGATGAAGCGGTCATCATCGACTGGCCTGCAGAGTTCGACGGCTGATCCGGCCCACAATCGAATCGGCTGCATCGGCCCCGACGCCACCCGGCGTCGGGGCCGATCGCCGTCCGGGTTCACGCGGCCGGAATCCTCGCCGATGGAAAACGATGAGACTGCTCTCCGCCACCGTCGCGCTCCTGCTCAGCCTCGCCGCCTGCAGTTCGGACGGAAGTTCCACGCCGGGCTCGGACGCCGCAACCGCTGCAACCACGACCACGACGACAACCACCGTCGTGACCACCGACGGCGGCACCGGAGCCGACGCTCCGCAGAGCCTTGCCCTGGCCGATCCCGTCAAGGCCGCCGACCCGTCCACCGTCGAACTCGACGAGGACATCACGATCGACACCACCGTCTTCTCGCTCGTCCTCGAGCCGGGAACCGATGGCGAGCTTCCCCTACACATCGCTGTACCGACCGGCTGGTCGTGGGATGCCGACAGCACCAGCTTCCGAAACGACCACGCGTCGCTGCGTCTCGAGACCGGATGTTCCAACGGCTGCCAGACCACGGCGTGGGAAGTCGTCCTGACCCAGGACGGCGAGCTGCTCGCCGATCCCTTCGCCGACCTCGAGGATGGCGGAACCGAAGGCTTCAGCTCCTCATCCGGTCTGGGAGGCGGGTCACTCGGCCGCAGCCGGGTCTTCGATGACGGGTCCGGCCGCTCGGTCACCGCTCTCTACCATCACCGAGCCGGCCGATGGCTCGGATGCACCGCAGACACCGCGTCCACCACCGACGTACCACTCGACGTCCTCGGCGACCTGTGCGAGTCCATCGTCGCCGACTGGACCGTCGTCATTGCGAACACGACGGTCTCCGCCATCGAAGAGACCGTCACCGACGGCGTTGCCGCGATCCTCGACAAGCCCACCCTCAACCAGCCGCTGCAGGTGGTCCCGCTCGACGAAGACGGCGAACACAACGTCAGCATGCAGATCCCACCGGACGCGACCATCGACGTGGACGGTTTCTTCGGCACCGAGCTCACGCCGGGAAGCGACTACT